>NZ_JASGEL010000105.1:0-3325 GCF_047606385.1 Microbacterium sp. | reverse complement strand
GTCCCACGGCTGCGCGAGCATCGCCGACAGCCGCGGCCGTGCGATGGCCGCCGCCGGCGGGCGCGGCGGCGCCCAGCGTGGTGTGGTCGACTCGTCGTCCGCGCCCATGCGGAGTCCCTTCCGGCGTAACGCCTCGTGCCCTCGGGGTGGTACGGATCAGGATAGACGCCCACGGAGGTCCGCTCAGCGCAGTGCGGTGCGGCTGGTCGCCGTCGCCGTGAGCACGACGCCGTCGGGCACGAAGGCCGACAGCAGCGGCGCCTCCCAGCGGGCCGAGACCGTGACCCGCGCCGAGACGCCGTCCGGCGTTCCTGCGTCGATCAGCTGCGCGGCGCCGGAGTCGGCGACGATGGCAGCGGCCTGGGCGGCGACCCCGGCATCGGTCAGCGTCGCCTGCGGCGCTCCCGCGACGAGTGTCAGCGTGAAGCCGTCGGCCCCGGCGAGGGCCGCGGCATCCGCCACCGCGTCGAGGCGCTTCTGCGCGATGTACAGGCTCGTCGCGCACGTGCAGACGTAGACGAGCGCGATCATCAGCACCGCGTAGCCGAGGGTGAGCGGCAGGATGCTGCCGTCGTCGTCCGCGTCCCGCCGGACGCGCAGGCGCGCGATCACGGCGCGCCTCCCCACGTGCGGGAGACCTTCTGCACGCTGGTCGCGTCGACCGGGACCGCCGCGACCTCGTCGAGCCCGAGGATCGGCGGAACCAGCGGCAGCGCGATGCGGGCGTGCACGGTCACGGTGATCGTCGCGCCCGCCTCCGGGCATCCGCCGGCGGTCTCGCCGCACGACACGTCGACCGCGAGGGCGCCGGGATCGAGGCCGTATTCGACGGCGATGTCGGTCAGCACCCGCTGCGCACGTCGATCCGCCTCCGCGGCGTCGGCCGAGAGCGAGATCGCGCGCGCGATCTGCCGGGCGGCGGCGTCCGTTCCCAGCGCGCCCTGCTGGATCAGGCCGAGCGCGACGACCAGGTAGACGATCGGCACGAGCAGCAGCAGGCCCCCGACGACGAACTCGAGGGAGGCGGAGCCGGCGTCAGTCGACAGACTCGGCCGGGGCACTGCCGGTCACCTCCCAGGTTCCGGGCAGTCCGATCAGCCCGATCAGCGGGAGCGGGGCACGCACCGTGATCCGCACGACCGGATACCCGTCCGCCTCATCCGCGCCGACGGTCACGTCCTGCGCGTAGTCGGCGCCGATCGCGCGGGCGATGACCTCGCGCGTGCGGTCGACCCCCTCCGCATCGGACGTGTCGGCCAGCGCCGCGTGATAGGCGCCCTCCACCGCGGCGTCGTGCAGCACGTTGCGCACGTAGACGGCGAGACCGAGCTGCAGCACCGCGAGGGTCAGGGCGGTCAGCAGTGTGCCGACGAGCACGAACTCCACCGGGGCGGATCCGCGCTCATCCGTCGCCGAGGGCCACCGCGGTCGCATCGCCGTGCCTTTCAGAAGCCGGAGACCCGCGCGATCGCCTGCTCGAACAGGCTCGCCAGCGCCGGGCCGGCGAGGGCCCAGATGACCACCACCAGGCCCGCGGTCATGAGGGTGATGAGCACCCAGCCCGGCACGTCGCCGCGATCGTCGGCGAACCCGCCCGCGCGCGAGCGCACCTGCGCGACCCACCCGCGTCGTCCTGTGTCCATGTCCTGCTCTCCTTCCGCCTGGCGCAGGCCGCGCCGTTCACACCCCGAGCCGCAGCATCAGCACACCGGGGAAGATCGCGATGAGCACCGACAGCGGCAGGATGAGGAACACGAGCGGGAACAGCATCGCGATCTCCTTCCGTCCGGCACGCTCCATGAGCTGACGCTTGGCCTCTTCCTGCGCGTCGCCGGCCTGGGCCTGCAGCACCTGCGCCAGCGGCGCGCCGCGCTCGATCGCAGCGACGATCTGATCGACCGACCGGGCCAGGGCGGGCACGTGCGCGGACGCCGCGACGCCCCGCAGCGCGTCCGCGAGCGCATCCCCGGTGCCCACCTCGACCACCGCCGCGCGCAGCAGTGCGATGAGCTCGCCGTCGCCGACCGCGGCCACCCGGCGCAGCGCATCGAACGTGCTCTCCCCCGCCGCCAGGCACAGCGCGAGGAACTCGAGCACCGTGGGCAGCTCCTCGGCGATCCGCTGCTCCCGCGTCCGCACCGCGCGCCGCACCTCCAGCTCGGGGGCCAGTGCGCCCACCGCCGCGCCGAGGAGGGGAAGCATCGCGGTGGCCACGCCGCTGCCGGCCAGCGCGGCGGCGACCGCGACCACGGCGCCGACGAGCAGCCCCGCCAGCGCGCACCACAGCTGCCGCACCCGGAACCTCGCCGCATCCGGCGCGCGGCCGGCGCGCACCAGTCGCCGCGTCACGGCATCCGCGCCGCCGATCCGCGTGGCGAGCGCGCTCAGGATGCCGGGCACCGACCCCGGCCGCGGCGGTGCTGTCAGGGGCGTGAGGCCCTGCGGGTCGGCGACGTCGCGCACGTACGGGAGCAGGCGCCGGTCCAGGCTCACCGCACCCCACCGCGGGAACGCCCACAGCATCAGGCACAGGCCGAGTCCGATGCCGCCGCCGAGCAGCGCGCCGAACGCCGCCGCGGTCGCCGCGGACTCGCCGATCACCCGAACCACCGCCGGGGCTCGGGCAGCCGGCCGAGCCGCAGCATGAGCCGGAACGCCACGACCGACACGACGGCGCTGACCACGATGAGCACGACGCCCTCGGGGCTGCTGTACGCTCGCGCTCCCTCCGGCCGGAGCGCGAGCAGCAGCAGCACGACCCACGGGGCCACCACGCCGAGCACCGCCGCTGCGCGCACCCACGACTGGCGGGCCTCGACCTCGGCGCGTACGGCCGCGTCCGCGCGCACCGCCGCAGCCAGCGACCGCAGCACCGGGACGAGCTGTGTGCCCCCGACCTCCCGGGCCATCCGCAGCGTCTCGACGATCCGGTCCGCGACGGGGTCGGCCAGCGCCGCCTTGAGCCGGGCGACGCTCGCGTCGAAGTGGCCGGATGCGGACAGGTCGGTCGCATACGCCGCGAACGCGGGCCGCAACGGCGCCGGCGCCGAGGTCGCGAGCGTGGCGACCGCGTCGGGCAGGGACAGGCCGGCGCGCACCGCCGCGATGAGCAGATCGCACACGTCCGGCCACAGCATCCGTCGCGCCCGCCGCAACGAGCGGCGCCGTCCTCGCAGCCACAGCACCGGAGCGGCCGCCGCCGCGATCACGGCGACCGCGACGAGCGCGGGCACCGCGGTCACGAGCCACACGATCGCCGCGGCCGGGATCGCGCACGCCGCGCACGCGACCGCGACCGTCGACGGCGACCGGTGCGCGAACCCGG
>NZ_JASGEL010000104.1:0-39000 GCF_047606385.1 Microbacterium sp. | reverse complement strand
CCCAGGCATACATGCGACGACGCACCGAACAGGGCCTCTCCAAGAAGGAGATCATCCGCTGCCTCAAGCGACTCATCGCCCGCGAGATCTACTACGTCATCACCACTTGACATCCATAGGAGCATCCTGCGGCGTCCGCCGGGCGCCGCAGGTCAGCGCCGGCCGCCGCCTCCCTGCCCGCCTCCTCCCATGCCGCCGCCCATCTCGCTCGAGGTCTGCTCGCCGGCCACGGCGGTGGCGACCGTGGTCGACCCGGTGGTGCCGGGCTCCGCGAGGGTGCCGAGGATCGTCGTGCCCGTCGACCCTCCGGAGACCAGCGAGTAGGTCGTGCCGTTGCTGAGCGCGCTCGAGGAGTAGACGACGTTCGAGACCGTCTTGGTGGTGGTGAACGACGCGATGGCGGTGCCGGACGAGTCCACGATCGTCAGGGTCGTGCCGGCCGCGATCGACGAGGAGACCGTGAACTCCACCGAGGCCTGCGCCGAGTCCGCCGACGGCGCGGTCGCCATGCCGGAGGAGCCGATCGCCAGCAGCGTCCCGCCGCTGATCGTGGTGCCCTCGTCGGTGTCGAGCGCCGCGTTGTCGTTCGCGGTCGGCCCGTAGACCACGACCGTGCCGCCGGACATCTCGAACGTGCCGCTGTTGACGTCGAGACCGTCGCCGCTGGCGTCGACGATCACGGTCCCCCCGGTGACGGTCAGCGTCTGCGAGGCCGTGCCGGTATCCGGCTGGGACACGTTGATGCCGTCGTCCGAGGTCGTGACCTGGGTCTCGCCGCCCTCGATCAGGATGCCGCCGGACTCGAGGCCCTCGTACGCCTTCGTGACCGTCACGGTGCCCGAGGACACGACGAGCTGCAGGTCGGCGTGCACGCCGTCGTCGCCGGTCGAGAGCGTGATCGTCGCACCGTCCAAGTGCGCGTAGGCGTTCGTGTTCACGGCGTCGTCGGACGAGTCGATGTCGATCGTCCCGCCCTCGAGCACCGCGATGACCCCCGCCGAGATGCCCTTCGCGGATGCCGTGCTCGACGCGCTCGCCGCTCCGCCGCCGGCGGTGATCTCGATCGTGCCGCCGGTGACGACGGCGTCCGTGTACGCCTCGATGCCCTCGTCGCCGCTGGTGACGGTGATCGTGCCGCCGGCGATGTCGATGTAGCCGCGCTCGGCGTCCTCCTCGTTGTCGCTCTTCAGGCCGTCGCCGCCGCTTCGGACGGTGATGTCGCCGTCGCGGATGATCAGGTAGTCCTTGCCGCGGATGCCGTCGTCGACCGCATCGACGGTGATCGTGCCGGACTGGATGACCAGGCCGTCGGTCGAGGCGATGCCGTCGTTCCCGTTGCCGGTCACGGTGAGCGCGCCGGTGCCGGTGATCGTGAGGTCCGCGGAGCTGTACAGCGCCGCGTTCGCCGTCGCGTCGTCCGCATAGCTGGAGGCGTCGCTGAGCGAGTTGGTCGTGCCGTCGGCGAGGATGACGACGGCCTCGTCCGCCGCCTGCACGTCGATCGCGGCGCCCGCGTCCGTGTCGATCGAGACCCCGTCGAGCACGAGCGTGACCTGCCCGTCACCGGAGCTGTCGACGACGACCTGGCCGGTGTAGTCGCCGCTGAGCACATAGGTGCCGGCGGCGGTGATCGTCACCGTGCCGTCGGCGATGGTCACGCCCGAGGCCTGAGAGGAGGTCGCCGAGGAGCCGTCGAGCGCGATCGTCACCGCATCGGCGCTCGACCAGTCGCTGTCGTCGTCGGAGTCGTGCGCCTCCTGGTCGCCCGCCAGCACGGTCGCCGCCGTCGCGGTGCCGTCCAGGTCGCTCGTCACCTGCGCCGCGGTATCGCTCTCCTCCTGCGTGCTGGAGGACACCGCCGTCGTCGCCGCGCACCCCGCGAGGACGAGTGCGACGGCCAGGGGAGCGGCGACGAGCCAGCCGCGGCGCGCGCGGCGCCGGTCTTCGGGGTCGTCGGGTGTCCGTCGAGCGAGCATGGTGTACCTCTTTCTGGGGTCCTGTCAGCTCGTGGCCGACCGGAGGGGCGCCGCGGTGGCGTTCGCCGCCGCGAAGTAGCGGTCGAGCACCCGGTGCCACTTGTTGTGCGGCAGCTCGGGGCGGATCGAGGCGAGGCCCGTGCCGTACTTCGACAGGGTGGTGGGGCGGTGTCCGGCGCGCCACAGCAGGCGGTCGACGGTGCCCGGCCGCTGGCCCGTCTTGGTCTCGACGATCGCGGTGTCCGGCAGGGTGAAGCCGCCGCGTGTCAGGTCGTTCCAGGACAGGTCCACGTCGATCGTGGCGCGGGAGGTGCTGCCATCGGCCTCGGGGATCATGAGCGTGATCCGCCGGTAACCCGTCTCGAGGATCGGGTCGAGATCGCGGGCCAGGATCTCGGCGCGCGGGATGCCGGCGTCCGACAGGAGCGCGGTGGCATACAGGACGCCGTCCTCGTCGAGGCTGGCCCCCTCGACCGGGACCCGGTCCTTGACGGTGGCGCTGCGCCCGCCGCGGGTCTTGACCTCGAGGAAAGAGCCGCCCGAGTCGAGGTAGGTGCGGGCGCGCACCTTGAACCGACGGCGGCGTCCGCGCGCAGCGCCGAGATAGCTGTCCAGCCCGGGGGTGTCGAAATAGAGGGAGGCGTAGCGCAGCGCGCGTTCCCCGTCGATCTCCAGCACGCGGGCGCGGGTGCCGGCCAGCCCGGCCAGCACCCGCGGGAGCCGGTCGACCGCGAGGATGTACTTGCGGTCGACGCGGACCTGCAGCTCGGCCTGGGCGTTGAGCTCGTCGAGGCCGATCGGGGCGAGGACGTGGAGCGGGGCGAGGGCGTTCATCGCGGGGCCCGGGTCCGCAGCTCGACCTGGGCGGTGCGTGGCGCGGGCACGGTGCGATCCAGCGAGTACCGCACGTGAACCGTGGTGGTGTCCGAGACCAGGTCGAGATTCCGCACGAACGCCACGTGCACGCGGGCGCCCAGCATCCGTTCGATGTGTGCGCGCATCGCGGTCTCGTCGGTGTAGGCCCGGTCGAGCACGATGGTCTGCTCGCGGTAGCGCCGGAACAGGGCCGGCGTGTCGATGATGGCGAGGGTCGCGACCACCAGGGTGATGAGCGCGGCGCTCAGCCAGGTGATGCCGCTGGCCAGACCCGAGATGAGGCCGATCGCGAGGGAGGCGAAGTAGTAGGCGATCTCGCTCTGCTCGATCTCGCTCGAGCGCAATCGGATGATCGAGAGCACCCCGAACAGGCCCAGACCCAGCCCCGCCCCGATCGTGCTCGTGCCCAGGACCATCGACACGGCGAGCACGCCGACGTTGATGCCGACGAAGGCGACGGCGAGGTCGCGACGCCGATTTCGGGGGAAGTAGATCGCGAAGGCGAGGACGCCGATCGCGACGAGGTCGAAGGCGACGACGGCCAGCTGCTCCATGGATGCTCCTGTTCGGCGGTCGGCGAGTGTTCACCTGCCGTTTCCGGTACGGTCACCATTCAGCCTCCGAACGCTATGCGCGTGCTATGGCCATCGTCAGGTGAGGCTTCGAATCCCCCGAGACGGGGCGGGGACGGGCAGTAGAGTCGTCGGAAGGGGGTTGCGCGGTGGCAGCGAAGGACGACAGCGACGGGACGCGTGCGCGTACTCCGGCGCGCATGAAGCGTCCGAAGCTCGCCGACGTCGTCTCCGAGGGCGTCTACATCGCCGCCGCGGCGACCCGGCTCGCGTTGAAGAACCGCATCCTCGTCGACATCCTCGCCGCCGGTGAGGGGTTCGACGCGGACCGCTTCGTGCCGGATGCACGGGAGACGCTGCTGACCCTCGCCGCGGAGGCCGAGGAGGACGCCGAGCGCACCGAGCGCGAGCGCAGGCGTGCGCGTCGCCGCCACAGCGAGTCGGACGGCACGCACGACTACCGTGCCCGTGATGTGCGCAACCTGCGGCGCCGGCGGAAGCAGTCGGAGAAGGTCGCGGTCCAGCTGCGGGCGCGGGCGGAGGACGAGGACGAGCTGCGCGCCCTCGTCGAGGCGGCACGCGAGGCGGCGTGGGCCGAGGTGGCCGGCAACATCGACAGCACGCTGCGCATCGAGGCGGCGCGCCCCGATCTCGAGCCCGACTACGACCAGATGCGCGAGGCGAGGATGCAGAGCGTCATGCTGGTCGACCTCGCTCGGCTCGCCGCCCATCAGCGTCGGGTGAGCCGCGACGCGGACGACGAGGAGGCGGTGGACGCCTGATCCGATTCGCGGGCGCGGCCTCGGGTGGGGTAGTCTCTCCTGGTGCCCGCGCGCCGGACGGCAGGTGAGCATGGGCGCCACTAGCTCAATGGATAGAGCATCTGACTACGGATCAGAAGGTTGGGGGTTCGAGTCCCTCGTGGCGCACACTGTGTTGAGACAGTGACAGAACGCCCTCGGTTCCTCGGAACGCGGGGGCGTTCTGCTGTCAGGGCGACCTCTCCCGCAGTCTCCGCGTGTCATAACTCCTCCTGAAGCGGGCGGCGGCCGGCGTAGCGCGCGAGATTGCGCGGATGCGGCCCGTCTCCCCGGCGCTCAGGAGGAGTTATGACACGGCCGGGCGCGTGCGCGACCGCTACGCGCGGTCGGCTGGAGAGATTGGCATACCAAGAGCCGCCGCGCACCGCCTTCACCGTCGTGCCCGCTTCGGCGCCGTTCGTCGAGACGATGTCGCTCGAGGTCCACCCGTAGGCGTTGCCGGCGAGGTCGAGGTGCCCGTGGGGCCGGCGCCGTCCTTGTGCGCCGTGATGGCTGTGGTGTACCCGCCGTCCGCGGTGAGCTCGGCGTAGGTCCGTGTAGCGGAACCCGGTCTTCGTCTCGTGGTCGATTCAGCCGGTGACGTTGCCAGCGGAGGACATGGACAGGATGGAGGCGAGCACCGCCTGCTGGCCCGCCGCGTCGGCGCCGAAGCTCGCGGACTCCGCATTGGTTGCGAGCGTCTTCGCCAGCAGGAAGGCGGATGCCACTGCCGCCTGGCCCTGTCCGGCGCCGCCTCGTCGGCCGAGCACCGATCGGTCGCGCCGCGCTGCCCGCGGCGTGGCGCGGATCCGGGCCGCCGCAGCGGGAGTCCAGGCGGACGTGATCGGGTGGGAGCGCCGCGCCTATGCTGAGCGCGTGCCGGACTTCGTCGTGCCCACTCCCAAACGGCGCCGCGGGCGTCCCCGAGGGGGCGCCCCGGACGCGCGCGAGCGGATCCTCGGGGCCGCCGTCGACGAGTTCGCGGAGCATGGCTACGACGCCGCCACGATCCGTGGGATCGCGGCGCGCGCGGGCGTCGACAGTGCGCTGGTGCACCACTACTTCGGCACCAAGGCGGATCTGTTCGCCGACGTGATCGACGCGCCGATGCGCCCCGATCTGATGCTGCCGAGTCTGCTCGCCGGAGACCGGGACCGCATCGGGGAGCGGATCGTCCGCTACGTGCTCGAGACGTTCGAGCGACCCGAGGTGCAGCGGCGCGGGGTGCTCGTGCTGCGCGCCGCGATCGGCAACAAGCTCACGACCCCCCTGCTCGCGGGCTTCCTCTCGCGTGAGCTGCTCACCCGTGTCGCGGCGGCGGCCGGCGACGCCGAGGACGCGGAGCTGCGCGCGACCCTGGTCGGCTCCCAGATCGTCGGGATGCTGATGGCGCGCTACGTACTGAAGCTGCCGGCGCTCGCGGCGGCGCCGGTCGACGAGCTCGTGGCCCGGATCGGCCCGACCGTGCAGCGCTACCTGCTCGGCTGACGGTTGACGCGGCCGTCGGCCCCACCCATAATTCATGATGTGATGAATAAATCGGATGCCGCGGTCTCGGTGCGCGGGCTGCGCGTGCGCCGCGGGCGCAGCACTGTGTTCGACGGGCTCGACCTCGCGCTTCCGGCCGGACGCATCACGGGCCTGCTCGGGCCCTCCGGCGGGGGCAAGACCACCCTCATGCGCGCGATCGTCGGAGTGCAGCGGCTCGCGAGCGGCGAGGTCACGGTGCTGGGCGAGCCGGCCGGATCGCGACGGCTGCGGCGAAGGGTCGCCTACGCGACGCAGTCGGCGTCGGTGTACGACGATCTCAGCGTGCGCGAGAACCTGCGTTACTTCGCACGCGTCCTCGGCGTCGACCGGGCGCGCGCCGACGAGGTCACCGCCCGTGTGGGACTGACGGGCCAGGAGCGACAGCTCATCGGGTCGCTCTCCGGCGGACAGCGCGGCCGCGTGTCGCTGGCGACCGCGATGCTGGGCGAGCCGGAGGTGCTCGTGCTGGACGAGCCCACCGTCGGGCTCGACCCGGTGCTGCGCGAGAGCCTGTGGTCGCTGTTCCGCTCGCTCGCCGACGCCGGCGCCACCCTGCTGGTCTCCAGCCACGTGATGGACGAGGCCGTACGCTGCGACGAGGTGGTGCTCCTCCACGACGGGCGCGTGCTCGCCCAGACCACGCCGCGGGGTCTTCTCGAGCGCACCGCCGCCGCCGACCCCGACACCGCCTTCCTCCGCCTGGTCGAGGCGGCGGACACGCGCGAGGGGAGCGCCCGATGACCCCAGTCCGCACGTTCGCCACGGCCGGCCGGGTGCTGCGTCAGCTGGGCCACGACCCGCGCTCGATCGCCCTCATGCTCGTCGCGCCGAGCCTGCTGGTGGGCCTGTTCGCGTGGCTGTTCAGCGATCAGGACGGCGTGTTCGACAGCTTCGGTGCGCCGATCCTCGCGCTGTTCCCCTTCGTCGTGATGTTCCTGGTCACCTCGATCACGACATTGCGCGAACGCCGGTCGGGCACGCTCGAGCGTCTGCTGTCGACCCCGCTCGGCAAGGGCGACTTCATCGTCGGCTACGCGCTCGCCTTCGGGCTCATGGCCGTGCTGCAGGCGGTGATCACGGTCTCGTTCGCGGTGTGGGTGTGCGGACTGGATGCCGACGGCCCGTTGTGGCAGCTCGGGCTGGTCGCCGTCGTCGACGGCCTGCTCGGCACCGCCCTGGGACTGCTGGCGAGCGCGTTCGCCCGCACCGAGTTCCAGGCCGTGCAGTTCATGCCGCTGCTGGTGTTCCCGCAGATCATCCTCGGCGGCGTGTTCATGCCGCGCGACCGGATGCCGGACGTGCTGGCGGCGATCTCGGACGTCCTCCCGCTGAGCTACGCGATCGACGCGATCGACGCGGTCATGGCGGGGGACGCCGCGTCCGACGTGTTCGGACCCCTCGCGGTCGTCGCCGGCTTCGCGATCGCGGCGCTCGTGGTCGCCGCGCTCACCCTGCGTCGCCGCACGCCGTAGGGCGCGACCGGCGCGCGTGCTCTGTCAAGCCCCCGCGATCCGCTGACCGGCGGCCTAGCGTCGAGTCCGTCACCGAATCGTCGACGGAGAGGACACGACGTGAGCCGGACACCGGGAACCCCGCTGCGCGCCATCGCGTTGAACTGCACCCTGAAGCCGTCGCCCGCCCCCTCGAGCACCGGCCTGCTGCTGGACCAGGTGCTCGCGGCGTTCGCCGCGCAGGGCGTCATCGGCGAGACGGTGCGCGTCGTCGATCACGATGTGCGGCCCGGGGTCGACGCCGACATGGGCGACGGCGACCAGTGGCCCCAGCTGCGCAGCCGCATCCTCGGCGCGGACATCGTGATCGTCGGCAGCCCGACGTGGATGGGGCACATGTCCAGCGTCGCGCAGCGGGTGCTGGAGCGATTGGACGCCGAGCTGTCCGAGACCGACGCGGAGGGGCGCCCCGTCCTCACCGGCAAGGTCGCGGCGACCGCGGTGGTCGGAAACGAGGACGGCGCGCACAAGATCACCGCCGACCTGTACCAGGCGCTGACCGACGTCGGGTTCTCGATCGCCGCGCAGGCGGGGACGTACTGGAACGGCGAGGCGATGCAGACGGTGGACTACAACGATCTCGACGACACGCCGGAGGCCGTCGCCCATGCCACGCAGACCTTCGCGCGCAACTCCGCCCATCTCGCGCGGCTGCTGCGCACGCAGCCGTACCCGGGCGCGTGAGCGCCGGGCTCAGCAGGACGGCCGCAGCTTCGCGGTGAGCGTGAGCAGCGTGCGCAGCTCGTCGTCGTCGAGGCGCGACATGCGGGCGGCGATGGAGCGGCCGTGCACCGCGGCGACGGTGCGGAACAGACGCGCTCCCTCCGCGGTCGCCGTCACCAGCGCACCGCGTCCGTCCTCGGGATCGGCGCACTTGGTCACCAGGCCCTGCGCGACCATCCGGTCGACGAGCCGGGACACGCTCGGCTGGCTGATGAGCAGGTTGGCGGTGACGTCGCGCAGCCGCGCGGTCATGCCGGGTGCGCGGGTGACCGTCAGCAGCACGTCGTACTCGCCCTGCGCGAGCGCCGTGCCCTCGAAGTCCGTGCTGATCTCGCCGAAGATCTCGTGCTGAGCGCGGAACAGGCTCTCCCAGGCGTCGATGGCGAGGCGGCGGTCGGTCATGCGTTCAGCGTACGCGCGCCCGCTCCTATGCTGAGCCTGTGCGCCCCCGGATCCGTGCCGTCCTCGTCGTGCTCGCCGTCGCGGCCGCGATCGCGCTGAGCGGGTGCGCGGCCGACGACGACACGGCATCCGCCGACGTCGACGACTTCTCCTTCCAGAGCCTCGACGTCGACTACACGCTCAGCCGCGCCGACGACGGCACGAGCCGGCTGCACGTGGTCGAGACCTTCGTCGCGGACTTCCCGGCGTACGACCAGAACCACGGGATGCGCCGCGCGATCCCCGACAGCTACAACGGCCACCCGCTGTTCCCGCGGCTGGAGTCGATCACGGATGCCGACGGCACCCCGCGCGAGTCCGAGACCGACACCGAAGACGGCGTGTTCACCATGACCTCCCGTGCCGACGACTACGTGCACGGTGCCCAGACCTACGTCTTCACCTACGACCTGCAGAACGTCACCTGGAGCTTCGCCGACACCGGGTCGGACGAGTTCTACTGGGACGTGAACGGGACCGACTGGCCGCAGGCCTTCGGGCGCGTGAGCACGACACTGCACCTGGACGCCGACCTCGCCGCCGCGCTCACCGGCGCGCAGTCCTGCTACGTGGGCGCGTACGGATCGACCGACGCCTGCACGATCGCCGGGGGCGCCGTGAGCGCGACCGCCGTCGACGTCGGGGCCTACCAGACGATGACGATCGCCGTCGGGTTCGCCGCGGGCACGTTCGCACCGTTCGACGACTCGTACCTCGCCAGCGGCTGGTCGTGGCTGCAGCTCGGCGGCATCGCCCTGGTGCTCGCCGGTCTCGCCTGGGGGATCGTGGTGCGGGTACGGCGGCTGCGCGACGATCCCGGCCGGCCCGTGGTCATCGCCGAATACGACCCGCCCGCGATCGACGCGGCATCCAGCGCCGTGTTCCTGGGCAAGAGCGCGAAGGCCGTCCCCGCCGAGGTGCTCGAGCAGGCGGTGCGCGGCAGCATCCGCATCGAGGAGGCCGGCCGCCGTGCGTTCGGCGGCGTGAAGCTGAAGGCCGTCCTCGTCGATGCCGGCGGCGCCGACGCGGACGGGCGGATGCTGCTGGACGGGCTGTTCGGCGCCGGCGCGGCGCCGGGCGCGCAGTTCGCCTTCGGCGGGACGAACAGCAGGCTCGCCTCCGCCGCCCGCCGGATCCTCGCCGCCGCGGGCGCCGATCTGAAGGCGCGCGGGCTCTACCGCCCGCTGCCGCGAGGCCTGCGCACGCTGCCGTCCCTGCTCGCCGTCGTCGGCGGCGTGATCGCGGTGTCCGCCGGGCTGCGCGCGGACGATGCGGGCGTCGACGCGCTCCTGCCGCTGCTCCTGCTGATCCTCTCGATCGCAGCCGGCATCGCCGGCGTCGTGGTCACGGCGCGCCGGCCGCTCTCGCGCGCCGGTGCCGAGCTGCGCGACCACCTGGCCGGCGTGAAGCTCTTCATCGACTGGGCCGAGGCGGACCGCATCCGGATGCTGCAGTCGCCCGCCGGTGCCGAACGCGTGCGGGTCGACACCTCCGACCGGGCGCAGATGCTGCGCATCTACGAGCCGCTGCTGCCCTACGCCGTCGTGTTCGGCCAGGAGCGGCAGTGGGCCGAGCACCTCACCGTGCTCTACGGTGAGGGCGCCTCGCCGAGCTGGTACGTCGGGGTCGCGGCGTTCGATGCGGCGTCGTTCTCGGCCGGCATCGGGTCGCTCTCGGCCAGCGCCGTGGCGTCGTCGAGCACTTCGGGGGGATCGGCGGGGGGCGGTTCGGCCGGGGGAGGCGGCGGCGGGGGCGGAGGCGGCGGGGTCTGACGCGCCGCGTAGAGTCGTATCGATGACCGACCATGCCGCCTCGACCGGGTCCCTCCCGGTCGTGCCGGCGACGGCGCGCGGTGCTTTGCCGTGGGTGATCTGGGTCGTCGGCACTCTCACCTACCTCGTCGCGATCCTCGGACGCAGCTCGCTGGCCGGCATCGGCACCGACACCGTGGTGCGCTTCTCCGCCGACTCGTCGACGCTGGCCCTGTTCGCCACCCTGCAGCTGGCCGTCTACGGCGGGATGCAGATCCCCGCCGGCCTCCTGCTCGACCGTTTCGGCGCGCGGCTCGTGCTGACGGCCGGGATGACCGTGATGGCGGCCGGGTCGGTGTGGCTCGCCTTCGCGCCGGATGCGGCGTCCGCCATCGGCGCCCGCGCGCTCACGGGGGCCGGGGACGCCATGGTGTTCCCGAGCGTGCTGCGCCTGCTGACGCTGTGGTTCCCGGCGGGGCGCGTGCCGCTGCTGCAGCAGATCACGGCGCAGGCCGGACAGCTCGGGCAGATCCTGAGCGTCGCGGTGCTGGCGGTCGGGGTGCGCGTGGTCTCCTGGGAGGCCGCGTTCTGCGCGCTGGCGGTCGTCTTCGTCGTCTTCGCGGTCGTCAACGGCGCGGTCGTGCGCGAACGCGGAGTCACGTTGCACCGCCGCGGCGCGTCCGCGGGACCGGGCCAGTTCGCGCTGCTGGGCGCGGCGATGCGCGAGCCCGGCACCCGGCTCGCCTTCTGGGTGCATTTCGTCACGCCGTTCGCGGGCACGACCGTGGCGCTGTTGTGGGGCGTGCCCTTCCTCATCCACGGCGAAGGTCTCGCGTCGGACGACGCGAGCCTGATGATCACCGTCTACGTGCTCGCCGGCGCGGTGTTCGCGCCGCTCATGGGGACGCTCTCGGGCTCGTACCCGCGACACCGCCCGGCCATCGCGGTCGTCTCGGTGCTCGCCCAGGCGGCGACGCTCGGCGGGATCCTGCTGTGGCCCGGCCCGGCACCGATCTGGCTGCTGATCGTGTGGATGGTGGCGCTGTCGAGCGGATCCGCGGCGTCCATGATCGCGTTCGACGTGGCCCGCCGCCACAACCCGGTGCAGCGCCTGTCCACGGCGACCGGCGTGGTCAACATGGGCGGCTTCATCGCCGCGCTGATCGCCATGTACGTGATCGGGCTCGTGCTCGACCTGCAGCACGCCGACCCGTCGTCGTACACGCTCGACGAGCTGCGGTGGGCGTTCGGCGCGATCGGGGTGCTGTGGCTCGTCGGGCTCGGAGGCATCGCGGCGGAATCCCGTCGTCTGCGCGTGCGGCGCTGATCGCTGTCCGGACAACGGTGAGGGCCGGTCGGAGAGGCGTCCGACCGGCCCTTGTCCCTTGCACCAAGAGTGTCCTGCAATCACATGCCGGTAGCTGCCACAGCAAAACAACTACCGTGCTCACACTCTATAACGGACAGGTAACGGAGGGGAAGAGTCTCCCGTTACCTTTTCGTGATTCTTAGGCGGCGCATAGGTGACGGTCAGGTGTCCGGCGTTCGAACGACGACCGCACCCACGCGGGCCGCCTCGGTCGTCGCCACGATCAGGAGAGCGAGGCCGGGGCCAGCGACGATGCCGGCGTCGAACTGGTCGCCGAGATACTCGATGCCATAGCGGGCCGCGAACGCGACGACCCACAGCGCAGCGCCCGCCCAACCCGTGCGGGCCTCCCGTGTCGGCATTCGAAGGACGCTGCCGCCCCTGCGATGGCGACGGCCGCGGCGTTCGAGGCGCTCCCGATTCCCGCTCGAGAGGGGTCGTGTCCTGGTGACCACGCCGGACAGTCCGCCGGCGACGATCGCCACGAGCAGGGCCGCGAAGAGGAGGAGCCAGTCGACGAGCTCCGCCGCGAAGAGGCCGACGCGTATGAGGTTGACGACGGCGAGCGCGCCGATGACGAGCGGCGCGCGCCATTCTCCCGTCTCCTTGACCGGCGTCCACCGCAGTTCTTGGTAGATCGAGTAGAGGACGTAAAGCACCGCCCCCAGCTCTTGCAGGCGTCCGGTCGCCTCCAGCAGTTCGAAGATCACCTGGCGTTCTCTTTCGCTCGCACCGAAGGCAACAATTTAACTTAGTTCGAGTGCGCGACGCAACGAGCTCAGCCGCCGGGACACGCCGGTCCCCGCAGCAGAGGCAGCCAGATGTCGTCGACGATCGCCGTGATCACCCCGTCGGCGACCGGACGCTGCGTCATGAGCATCTCGTGGCGCAGCAGGTCGAACGGCAGGCTGAGCACGCGTGCCGGGCGCGGCCGGTCCGGGATCTCCCCCCGCTCGACCGCCCGGGCCGCGATGACCTCCAGTGTCGGACGCATGTCCGCGGGCAGGATGCGCTCGCGCAGGTCGCTGAAGGTGGTCCCGGTCTCGCGGAAGTACTCCGCCAGGCGGACGCTGGCCAGGGCGACCATCCATGCGCGTGCCGCGTCGGCGCTGCGCAGGTAGCGGATCGTGTCCTCACGGATGCTCCCGGTGTCGGGCACCTCGACGGGCGACGTCTCGCGCGCCCAGACGATCGTCGCGATCAGCAGGTCCTCCCGACGCTGCCATCGCCGGTAGAGCACCGGGCGACTCGTCCCGGCGCGCGCGGCGATCGCCTCGTACGTGAAGCCTGCGTAGCCCTGCTCGGACAGCACGTCCCAGGCCGCGGCGAGGATCGCGTTCTCGAGCTCGGCGCCGCGTCGGCGGGTGGTCGGCGCCGTATCCGCTTTTAGATCCACTTGCGTATCTTATCGCGACGGCGTACGGTCGTGCCGGTTAGATACACGAACGTACCTTAGGAGCTCGCGATGGCGAAGCAACCCCTCGACCGCACCGCCCTGCGCACCGCCGTCGCGGTGATCGTGGGCGGTGTCACCGTCATCCTCGACTCGACGATCGTCAGCGTCGCGCTGCATCAGCTCGCGATCGACCTGAACGTCGGCATCGACGTCATCCAGTGGGTGTCGACCATCTATCTCCTGGCCCTCGGCGTCGCCATCCCGCTCGTGGGGTGGCTGCAGAGCCGGCTCGGCGCGAAGCGGCTGTGGGTCATCGCCCTCGCCCTGTTCCTGATGGGGTCGGTGCTGTGCGCCTGCGCGTGGGACGCGTCCAGCCTCATCGCGTTCCGTGCGATCCAGGGTCTGGGCGGCGGCGCGATGCTGCCGCTGATGATGACGATGGTCATGCAGTCGGCCCGTGGCGGGGATGCCGCCCGCATCATGTCCGTGGTGGCGCTGCCGGCCGCGGTCGGCCCCATCCTGGGGCCGGTCATCGGCGGCCTCATCCTCGGCGTGGGCGACTGGCGGTGGCTGTTCCTGGTCAACGTGCCGCTGTGCGTCGTGGGCCTGGTGCTCGCGTGGCTGCTGATCCCCGCCGACACGGCGGTCCGCCGCGCCCGCCTCGACATCGTCGGGCTCGTCCTGCTCTCGCCGGCTCTCGTCGCGCTGCTGTGGGGCCTGTCGAACGTGTCGGGCGACGGCGGCTTCGGCCACCCCGACGTGCTGGTGCCCATGATCGGCGGCGCGGTGCTGCTGGCGGGGTTCGTGCTGTGGGCCGTGCGGCGCGGACCGAAGGCCCTGGTCGACGTCGCCGTGCTGCGCTCCCGGCCGACCTGGTCGGCGACCGCGCTCATGTTCCTCTCCGGCGCCTCGCTGTACGGCGCGATGTTCCTGCTGCCGCTGTACTTCCAGCAGCTGCGCGGCACCGATGCGCTCGGCGCCGGCCTCCTGCTCATCCCGCAGGGCGTCGGGTCGCTCCTCAGCCGCACGGTCGCGATGCGTCTGATGAACCGGGTGGGCGCACGGGGGATCGCGGTGATCGGATTCCTGCTGGCGGTCGTCGGCTCGATCCCGTTCGTGGCCGCCGGCGCGGACACGCCGATGTGGCCGCTGCTGGCGGCGCTGTTCGTGCGCGGCCTCGGCATCGGCATGGTGATGATCCCGCTCATGACCGTCGCGTTCGTCGGCCTGGCGAAGGACGACGTGCCGCACACGAGCATCCTCACCCGCATCGCGCAGCAGATCGGCGGATCGGTCGGGGTCGCGCTGCTGGCCGTGGTGCTGGCGGCGACGGCGACGGCGACCGGCTCGGCGGCCACGGCGTTCGACACCGCGTTCTGGTGGACGGTCGGGCTCACCGTCGTCGCGCTCGGCCTCACCGTCGCGTTGCCGTCGCGGCGGCAGGTCGCCGAGGTCGCGGCCGGCGCGTCCCCCTCGCGCGAGTCCACGCCGCAGGCGCAGCAGGATGCCGAGACCGCCGCCGCCGAGGTCTGACGGGCACGGCCGCGCGAGTCTCGCGGGGACTGCCGGGGATTCCGCGGGGCGGCGGCGCAGGCTGCGTCTCGTAGGCTGGCGGAGTGGAACCCGATCCCGCGCCCGGCGGCGACGCGGCGTCCCACCCGCCGCCGGCCTCCCACCTGCTGTCGGTGGCGACCGGGCCGCGGTTCGCCCGCGGCATCCGCTCGGCCCGGCTCGAGCTCGATGTCGCGCAGCGTGCAGCCGTCGAGACGTTGTCGCGGCCCGTGCGCCACGGGTTCTACCTCTGGGGCGGGGTCGGACGTGGGAAGACGCTGCTCGCCGAGCGGTACGTCCAGGCGGCGCCGACCCGACGTGTTCGACGCTTCCACTTCCACTCCTTCTTCCGTGCGCTGCAGGGCGAGATATTCGAGGGCGGGGGAGTGCCCGGCGCCCTGGCGCGGATCATGGGGTCGGCGCGCGTCGTGCTGTTCGACGAGTTCCACGTGCACGACATCGCCGACGGGATCTACCTCACCACCGCGCTGCACTGGATGCGCGACCACGACGTGCTGCTGGTCGCGACCTCGAACTACGCCCCCGCCGAGCTGCTGCCCGATCCTGCCGCCCGCGACGGGGCCCGGCCGGCCACCGAGACGATCGAGACCTCCCTCGAGGTCGTCGGCCTGGGCGAGGGGCGGGACTATCGCCGGGAGCCGCCCGTCAGGCCGCTGCCGGCCAGATTCGTCGCGCCCCGCGCCCGAGGGTTCAGGGAGGGGAGCTGGACCGTCGGGCCGCCGAGCGGGGAGGAGGGCGCCACCGGGCTGGACGTGGACGGCATACCGCTGCGGGCGGTGTCGGCAGCGGGCGAGGAGATCGTCGTGGCGTTCGCCGAGCTGTGCGAGAGACCGACGTCGGCCGCGCAGTATCTGTGGCTCGCCGCATCCTTCCGGAGCGTGGTCGTGACCGCCATGCCGGACCCCGCCACACTCGGGCCCGAGGCCGCCGCCCGGTTCGCGAGCCTCGTCGATGTGCTGTTCGACCGGGGCACTGCGCTGCGCGTGATGGCCGCCGGTCGTCCGGAACGTCTGCTCGCAGCGTCTGATCCGCCACGGGACGCCGCCCGCACCATGAGTCGCCTGGTGACGATACCTGTCATCGAAGGGGGGTGAGAGAACGCGGCATGTAGTTTGCTTTCCTCATGAGCAGACGAATCTCCATCTTCGGCGGTACCGGATACGCGGGCGGCAACATCGTGCGCGACGCGGCGGGGCGCGGTCACGCGGTCACCTCCTACAGTCGCGGCGGCGCCGCCGACGAGCCGGTCGCCGGTGTCGCCTATGAGACGGGCACCCTGACCGATGCCGAGCTGGTGGCACGGGTGGCAGCCGACAGCGACGACGTGGTGGTCGCGGTGCACGGCGGCGACGTCGACGGCCAGCGGCTGGTCGACATCCTGCCCTCGCTGATCGACGCCGCGATCGCCGGGGGCGCCCGGCTGTCGTTCGTCGGCGGGGCGGGCAGCGCGCTGGTCGCCGAGGGCGGTCCGCGCCTGGTGGACACCCCGGAGTTCCGCGAGGAGTGGAAGCCCGAGGCGCTCTCGCACGCGGCGGTGCTCGAGGCGCTGCGGGAGAGCCCCGCCGAGCTCGACTGGTTCTATGTGTCGCCCGCCGCCCTGTTCGGGAAGTTCGCGCCCGGCGAGACGACGGGGGCCTACCGCACCGGCGGCGACCTGCTGGTCACGAAGGACGACGGCAGCTCCGAGATCTCGGGCACCGACTTCGCACGTGCCTTCGTCGACGAGATCGAGCAGCGCAACCACCCGCGTCAGCGCTTCACGACCGGGCACTGAGCAGCATCCCCGGCGAAACGCGGCCGTCATGAGCGGGGCGTAGCGTCGCGGGCATGCCCGTCATCCCGACCACCTACGTCGCGACGGTCGGCAGCCAGCAGGTCGAGCTGCCGATCGTTGCCGTGTCCCCCGACCTCTCGATCGCGCTGATGATGGTCATCGACCACGGCGTGCGGTTCGTCGAGACCGCCGGGGAGGAGCTCGCCGGCCATTTCGCGGCGGCGCGGCCGGAGGTCGTCGTCGCGCCGGCGACGCTCGGCATCCCGGTCGCGATCGCGGTCACGCGTGCGCTGGGGCTCGACGACTACGTCATCCTGCAGAAGACCCGCAAGGTGCATCTGGGCGATGCGCTCGAGGCGCCCGTGCATGCGATCACGAGCACCTCGGGGCAGGCGCTGCTGCTCGACCGGGCACGGCTGGGGGACGTCGCCGGGCACCGGGTGCTGTTCGTGGACGACGTGATCTCCACCGGCTCGTCCTCGGGCGCCGCGCTCGCGCTGCTCGAGGAGGCGGGAGCCGAGATCGTCGGCGTCGGGGCGCTGCTGGCCGAGGGCGACGGCTGGCCGGACGCGCTCTCGGCGTACGAGGACCGGCTGTTCGCGCTCGGCCGCATCCCGCTGTTCCCGCGCTGAGCGCATGCACGACCTCGTCGTCGAGAACGCGGTCATCGTCACGGTGGACGCCGCCCGCTCCGTCGTGCGCGGGTGGCTCGCCGTCGACGACGGCGTCGTCGCCGCGCTCGGCTGCGGCACGGCGCCCGCGGCACGCGATCGCATCGACGCCGGCGGCGGCATCCTGCATCCGGGGTTCGTCAGCGCCCACCAGCACACGATGGACACGCTCGGCCGGGCCGGACACGGCGAGGTGCAGGAGTTCTTCGACTGGCTCCTCGGCACGTACTACGGCACGGTGCTCGGCTGTCGGCCGGCGGACGCCGCCCGTGCCGCGGGACTCGCGGCCCGCGACCTCGCCCGTGCCGGCATCACCACGGTGCTCGACTGCTGGGGCGTGGGCGAGGCCGGCTCCGAGCGTGCGCGCGGATGCCTGGCCGCCACCGCCGAGGTCGCCGCATCGAGCGGGCTGCGGTGGATCCTCGCGCCGATGGTCTCAGACCGGCTGCCGCCGGAGTGGACGCCGATGCTCGACGAGGCCGGATTCGCGCCCGAGGCGCTCATCGCACCGACCTCGACGGCGCTCGCGTTCGCCGCGGACGCTCTCACCCTCGGCCGTGGCCGTCTCGAGGTGTGGACCAGCGCCGAGCTGCCCGAGATGGCGTCCGATCGGCTGCTGGCGGGTCTCGCGGCGCTGACCGCCGACGCGGGGAGCGGTTTCACCACGCACCTCTGCGCCTCCGGCCCGGGCGCCGTCGACGCCGCCGGCGAACGCGCGGTCGCGCGTCTGGGCCGTCTGGGGCTGCTGCGCCCCGGCAGCGTGGGCGCACACCTGACGCACACGGATGCGGCGGATCGGCGCATGCTCGCGGCATCCGGTGCCGGCGCCGTGCACTGCGCCACCGCGACGATGCTCGGCGGCGGCGGTCGCAGCCCGCTCGGCGAGCTCGTCGCCGCCGGCGTCCCGGTCGGGCTGGGCCTGGACAACGCGACGCTGAACGCGACCGCCGACATGGGCGCCGAGATGCGCCACGTCCTCATGTTCGACCGTGCCTGCGGCACCTCCTCTCGGCGCGCCACCGCGGCCGACGCGCTCGCGCACGCCACGATCCACGGGGCGCGTGCGCTCGGCATGGCGGACCGGATCGGCTCGCTCGAGCCGGGCAAACGGGCCGACCTGGTGCTCGTGGACACCGCCGGGTCGCACTTCGATCCTCGGCGCGACCCGGCGACGGCGCTCGTGCTGCAGGCGCGGGTCGACGATATCCGCCTCGTCCTGGTGGACGGGGCACCCGTCTACGCGCGCTGAAGGGCTCAGCGGGGACTGTCGCCGGTCGCGACCGGCAGCTCCGGATGGTTGGACCACTGGCTCCAGGACCCGGGGAAGACCCGTGCCTCGTAGCCGGCCAGGGTCAGCGCCACGGCCTGGTGCGCGGCGGTGACGCCCGATCCGCAGTACACGCCGACCGGCGCGTCGTCGCGGGCGCCGAGCGCGGCGAAGCGCTCGCGCAGCGCCGCGGGGTCCAGGAAGCGGCCGGCGGCGTCCACGTTCTCGGTCGTCGGCGCGCTCACCGCGCCCGGGACGTGGCCGGCGCGCGGGTCGATCGGCTCGACGTCGCCGCGATAGCGCTCCGCGGCGCGGGCGTCCAGCAGCAGGTCGGCCTCCGCGAAGGCGGCGACGTCGTCCAGCGGCAGCACCGGCAGCGCGCCGTAGGCGAGCTCGACATGGCCCGGTGCCGGCGGCGTGCCGGCGCCGGTCTCGACCGGAAGGCCCGCGCCGGTCCATGCCCGCAGCGAACCGTCCAGGATGCGGACGTCCTCCAGGCCGGCGTAGCGCAGCAGCCACCACGCCCGCGCGCTGGACAGGTTCTTCAGGTCGTCGTAGACGACGACCGTGTCGCCCGGATCGATGCCCCAGCGACGCGCGGCGGTCTGCAGCGTGTCGACCGGGGGCAGCGGATGCCGTCCGTCGGCCGGCTCGCCGTGCTCGGCGAGCTCGTGGTCGAGGTCGACGTAGACGGCGCCCGGGATGTGCCCGGCCTCGAACTCGGGCCGGCCGTCGGGGCGGTCGAGGCGCCACCGCACGTCCAGCAGCCGCACCGGGCCGCCGTCGGCGTAGCCGCCGGCCTGCGTCGCGGCGCGCAGCTCGTCGACCGTGGTGAGGATCTCAGCCATGTGCGTGTCCCGCCCCCTCGAGCTCATGGATGCCGGAGAGCTTGAACGCGAGGCGGCCGTGCGCGAACCCGCCGCCGGCGCGGATCGCGGTCGCCACCCACGCGGCCTCGGCCAGTTCGGCCTTGCTCGCGCCGGCGCGGACCGCCGCCTGCGAGTGGGCGTCGATGCAGTAGGTGCACTGGGTCGTGATCCCCACCGCCAGCGCGATCAGCTCCCGGTACTTCAGCGGGATCTCGCGGCCCTCGGCGGCGAACACCGCGTTGTTGAAGTCGTTGAACGACGCCAGGACGTCCGGCGTGGTCTCTTTGTAGTCGCGGGTGTAGGCGCGATCGCCCTCGCGGTCGAAGAAGTCGGTCATATCGATCGAGCCTAGGAACCGTCGCCGGGCGGGGACAACATGGCTTTCATATGGCGACTCATCGCGGATGACGATGGGTCCGACCGCCCGTGGCGGCGACGGCCGTCGTAGGGTAGATGACCGCGTATGACCTCCGGATGAGGGATTCTGCGCGTTACGCCGTATCGTCGCGGCATGCCCGAGACGCTCGACATCATCCAGCTGCGCACCTTCGTCGCCATCGACGAGTGCGGCGGCTTCGGGCGCGCGGCATCCGCCCTGCATATGAGCCAGCCCACGGTCAGCCAGCATGTGCGCTCCCTCGAGCGCCGGCTGTCGCAGCAGCTCGTCGAGCGCGACGGGCGCAAGGCCCGGTTCACCCTGGCGGGCTCGAAGCTGCTCGCCGAGGCGCGTCGCATCCTCGCGGTGCACGACGAGGCCCTCGCGCGTCTGGACGTCACCCGCAGCTCCACGATCGTCGTCGGCTCGACCGAGACGGCCGCCGAGCAGGTGCTGCCCGAGCTGCTGCGCCGCCTGCATGCGGCCTACCCGGAGCGTCAGGTGCAGTTCCACATCGACCGGTCGACGCAGATGACCGAGGCCGTCGCCAAGGGCACGATCGACCTGGCCATCGTGCTCGACACCGGGCAGACGATCTCCGGCCCCGAGGTCGGCAGCCTGCCGTTGAACTGGTACGCCTCGCCCGGATGGACGCCGCCCGCCGACGACGAGGCCGTGCCGCTGGTCGCGTACGTCGAGCCGTGCGGGATGCGTCAACGCGCGCTCGGCGAGCTGAACGCGCGCGGCCGTCGCGTCGAGATCGCCGCGGAGTCGGGATCGTTGGAGGGCGTGATCGCCGCGGCCCGCGCCGGCCTCGGCGTCGCGGTGCTGCCCAGCGCCGGCAAAGCCCCCGCGGGCCTGGTCGCCCGCCATGATTTCCCCGACCTGGGTCAGATCTTCGTGCGCTTGATCACGCGGCGCGGTCTCGACGCCGACGTGGAGGAGGCGGCGCTGGAGGCCCTCGACGGGTTCTTCGCGGTGCGCGGCTACGTGCACGCCGTGTCCGCGTAGGTCGCGATCGTCGTCATGCCCGTCGAGTTCGTCCACTCGTTCCTGCAGGCCATCAGCGCGAAAGGCGACGGCGCCCGGCGGAAGTCGATCGATCCGGCACGCGCCGACCGGTACGCCAGAGCGCTGGACGAGTGGGGCTTCGACTACACCCTCCTCGGCTACAGCTCGGACGGATCCGATCCCTTCGTGGTCGCCTCCCGGGTGCTCGCACGCACCGAGCGGCTCAAGACGGTCGTCGCGCTGCGGCCGAACATCACGCATCCGACGGTCGCCGCGCAGGCCCTGGCGACCCTCGACCAGCTCGGCGGCGGCCGCACGATCGTGCACATCATCTCCGGCGGCAGCGACGCGGAGCAGCGCCGACAGGGCGACTATCTCGACAAGTCGCGGCGGTACGCCCGCTCCGCGGAGTACATCGAGCTGCTGCGCCGGGTGTGGACCGAGCGCGCGCCGTTCTCGCACCAGGGCGAGTTCTACCGGTTCGAGGACTTCGGCCCCGGCTCGCAGCCGGTCTCGGGCGCCCCGCTGCCGATCTCGATCGGCGGCGCCTCGGACGACGCGTTCCGGGTGGGCAGCGCGCACGCCGACGTCTTCACCCTCTGGGGTGAGCCGCTGGCCGAGACGGCGGAGCAGATCGCGAGGGTGCGCGCGCTCGCCGCCGACGCCGGGCGGGATCCCGGCTCGATCCGGTTCTGGGTGACGTTCCGTCCGATCGTCGCCGAGACCGAGGAACTCGCCTGGCGCCGGGCCGAACGCCTCGTCGCGGGCGCGGCGGGCCGCTTCATCCCCGGCAACGGCGACGCGCGCACCAACGTGGGATCGGTGCGGCTGGAGCAGATCGCGGCCCGGGGCGAGCGCCACGACCGCAACCTGTGGATCCCGCGGGCGATCGCCGGCCGCGGCGGCGCCTCGTCGCTCGTGGTCGGGACCCCCGAGACGATCGCCGACACGATCCTCGACTACGTCGCCCTCGGCGCCGATCTCATCAGCCTGCCGAGCGTCGGCGACCTCGACGAGGCGGTCGACTCCGGGCGCTACATCATCCCGCTGGTCCGCGAGCGGCTGGCCGCAGCCGCGGCCTGAGGGCGCTGCCCGTACGCGGCTGACGCAGGATCACACCAGCGTCGCAGGATTCCGCCCAGATCCTGCGACATCCGCGTGATCCTGCGACGCTCGCGCGAACGACGCCGCGTCACGACTTCGCGAACCGGGGCGGCTCGTAGGCGCGCACCGGCGGCGGCTCGCCGTCGTATCGTTCGACCCGCACCCGGACACGGGCACCGTTGGAGGCCTGCGTCAGCGTCGAGGTGCCGACGTCGCGGGTGAGCACGTTCACGTTGCCGTTCACGCAGTCGGCGACCTCGGGGGCGCTCGGGTCGAACCAGGCGCCGGTGTGCATCTGCGCGACACCGGGCAGCAGCGCGTCCGTCACCACGACGCCGGCCAGGATGCTGCCCTGCGCGCTGCGCACCAGGGCGACCGAGCCCGCCACCAGCCCGCGGGCGGCCGCGTCGTCGGGGTGCAGCCGGATCGGCTCCCGTCCGGCGACCTTGGTGGACTGGCTCGCGACTCCCATGTCGAGCTGCGAGTGCAGCCGGTGCGACGGCTGGGTGCACAGCAGCTCGAGGTCGAACCGGGCGTCACGCGGGGCGGGCGGGCGCCACACCGCGTGCCCGGCGACATCCGGCAGGGCGAAGGCGTCGAGGGTCTGGCTGAACAGCTCGATCCGGCCGCTGGGAGTCGCGAGCGGATGGCCGACAGGGTCGGCGCGGAAGCGCGCGAACGCCCCGTCGGCGTACGGCACCTGCGGCAGCGGCGTGCCGCCGGCGGCCCAGAACTCGGCGAACGGCGGTGCCTCGGGGGAGTCGGGACGCTCACGCCACTCCTCGTAGATGCGCTCCAGCCACTCGCGCGAGCCCAGACCGCCCGCGAAGTCGATCCCCAGACGCTCGGCCAGCCGGGCGTAGACCCAGAACTCCTCCCGCGCCTGCCCGGCCGGCGCCACCACGCGCGGCATGGCCCGCAGCCGGGCGTCCCCGGGGCCGGCGGCGATGTCCTCGCGCTCGAGCGTGTTCGCCGCCGGCAGCACGATGTCGGCGTGCCGCGCCGTCGGCGTCCAGTGGAACTCGTGCACGACCAGGGTGTCCAGCCGCGCGAACGCGCGCCGCAGCCGTCGCAGGTCCTGATGGTGGTGGAACGGGTTCCCGCCCGCCCAGTACGCGAGCCGGATGTCGGGGAGGGTCAGCACGCCGCCGTCGTAGGGCAGGCGCGCCCCCGGATGCAGGAGCAGGTCGCTGATGCGGGCGCAGGGGATGAAGTCGGCGACCGGGTTGCGTCCCTGCGCGAACGTCGGCAGCCGCACCGGCTCGAAGCCGTTGCCGTAGTCGCCCATCGAGCCGTAGCCGTGGCTGAACCCGCCGCCGGGCAGGCCGATCTGGCCGAGGAACGCCGCGAGCGTCAGCGCGGCGAACACCGCCTGCTCGCCGTCGGCGTGCCGCTGCAGCGAATAGGTGACGTTCACCAGCGTGCGGCCGGCCGCCGCGCGCCGCGCGAGGTCGCGGATCGTCGCCGCCGGGACCCCGCTCACCCTCGCCGCCCACTCCGGTGTCCGAGGCTCCCCGTCCGGCGTCCCGAGCACGTAGGCGCGCACCCGGTCGGCACCGACCGTGTGCGTCGCGAGGAAGGCGTCGTCGGCGAGATGCTCGACCACGAGCGTGTGGATCATGGCGAGGATCACTGCGGCATCCGTGCCCGGCTGCACCCCGACCCACTCCGCGCCGAGCTCGGTCAGCACGTCGTCGCGCTGCGCCGAGAGCGAGACGATGCGGGTGGATGCCGCGACCCGCCGGGCGTGGTCCGACCCGGTGTGCCGGTCGTGGCCGCCGGGGACCACCCAGCCGTTGGAGCGGCGCAGGCCGCCGAAGGTGAGGAAGAGGTCGGTGCTCTCGGCGATCTGCGCCCACGACGCCGGCCGCGCCCGCAGCTCGGCCATCCCGTCGTGGCCGATCAGATGCGGCAGCAGCACGAGACTCGCGCCGCGGCTGTAGTCGTTCACCGAGAAGGTGTAGCCGCCGAACGCGTTGAGGAAGCGGTGCAGCTGGCTCTGCGCGTGGTGGAATCTGCCGGCGCTGCCCCACCCGTACGAGCCGCCGTAGATGGCCTGGTTGCCGTGTTCGCGACGGACCCGCGTCAGCTCGCCGGCGACCAGGTCGAGCACCCGGTTCCAGTCGAGCTCGACGTACTCGTCGTCGGGGTCGCCTCGCCGGGCATCGGGACCGGGGCCGCGCTCGAGCCACCGGCGGCGCACCGCCGGCCGCGTCAGGCGGGAACGGTGGTGCTGCGCGCTCGCGACGTTGCCGATCGCGGGCGACGCGTCCGGGTCGTCGGCGTGCGGACGGCTCGCGCGCAACGTCCTGCGGTCGTCGGAGACCTCGACCTGGAACGTCCCCCAGTGCGCGCTGGACTCCCTCACGGTCGGCATCCGCCCATCCTCCTTCGCCGACCTGTGATCCCGCCCGTGCCGCGACTCACTTCGCAACGCGAGGTCATAGCGACCTCTGATCGTTACGGTTCAGGGATCGCTGTTGGACGGCGGGCGGGTGCGACGCCGAGCATGACAGCATGACCCCTTCCGTCTCCGCCGTCCTCGACGACGCCGTTCCCGCCACCGCGGCGGACGACGTCGAGTTCATCAGCCAGATCCACCTGAATCCCGCCACCGAGCTCGTCCCGACCGGGCAGCGCGGCATCGACCTCGACTACCTCCGCCGCTACGTGCGCGCGCTGGAGGACGGCGGCTTCGACTACACGCTGCTGCCCTACGGCTCCTCGACGGCCGACTCGCTCGCCCTCGCCGGCGCCGTCGGACAGCTCGCCGAGCGGCTCAAGGTCGTGGTGGCTGTCCGTCCGAACATCGCGTTCCCGCTCGTCGTGGCCCAGCAGCTCGCCACGATCGACCAGCTCAACCGCGGTCGCACCGTGGTGCACCTGATCTCGGGCGGCAGCGACGCGGAACAGGCGCGGCAGGGCGACTTCCTGCCCAAGGACCGCCGCTACGCCCGCACCGCGGAGTTCCTGCAGCTGCTCCGCCGGGCGTGGACCGAGACGGCGCCGTTCGACCACGAGGGCGAGTTCTATCGCTTCGAGGGCTTCGGACCCGCCTACCCGACGTATCGCGGCGAGGCACTGCCGATCTCGATCGGCGGCCAGTCGGACGAGGCGTTCCGCATCGGCGGCGAGTTCGCCGACGTGTTCAGCTTCTGGGGCGAGCCGCTGGCCGACATCCGCAGCCAGATCGACCGCGTGGACGCGATCGCGGCGCAGGCCGGCCGCGCCGACCGGCCCCGCTACTGGGTGACGTTCCGTCCGATCATCGGCGCGACCGACGAGCTCGCCTGGGAGAAGGCGCACGACCACCTGGCCCGCATCGAGCGGACCTACCGCGAGGGCGCGTTCTTCGCGAAGGGCATCGCCGCCCCCGGCGCCCCGCAGAACGTCGGCTCCCAGCGCGCCCTCGCGTTCGCCGAGCGGTCAGAGCGGTACGACCGCGCGCTGTGGACGCCGACAGCCGCGGCGACCGGCGGCACCGGGGCGGCCACGGCCCTGGTCGGCAGCCCGGAGACGGTGGCCGCCGCCATCCTCGACTACATCGACCTGGGCGCCTCGCTCGTCTCCATCCGGGGCTACGACAACCTCAACGACCTCGTCGACTACGGCCGTCACGTGCTGCCGCTGGTCCGGGCGGAGCTGGCGCACCGGAAGGCGACCGGGCGGCGCGGCAGCCTGCAGGCCGACCATCCGGGCGGCTTCGCGGAGCCCGCGCCCGCCGGAGCGGACCGGTGAGCACAGTGGATGCCGGGGTGACGCGGTTCACGGCGAGCCCGGACGAGCTGGCCGGGCTGACGGCGTCCGTCGCCCGCACCGCCGAGCACTACGACCTCACGGCCGAGTTCCCGCAGCAGGGGCTGGATGCCGCCCATCGTGCCGGCGTGTTCGCCGCCGTGATCGGCGAGCGGTTCGGCGGCGGCGGGCTGGACGCGATCGAACGCCTCCGCGTGCTGCAGGCGCTCGGGCAGGGCGACCCCTCGGTCGCGCTCATCTTCGCGAACACCCTCGGCACGCACGTCGCCCAGGCGCATCACGACGTGTGGCCGGCCGAGCTGTACGAGCGCGTGCTGGCCGAGACGGCCGCGCGCCCCGTGTCCATCAACACCGCCCGCGCCGAACCCGAGCTCGGCGCGCCCGCGCGCGGCGGGCTGCCCGCCACCACGGCGCGGCGCACGGCATCCGGCTGGGTCGTCTCCGGCCGGAAGGCCTATGTGACGGCGAGCACGGGCCTGGACTATCACCTGGTCTGGGCGAAGACCGACGATCCCACACCGCGGGTCGGTCACGTCATCGTCCCGGGCGACAGCCCCGGGATCGAGGTCGTCCCCACCTGGGACCACCTGGGGCTGCGCGCCAGCGCGACCCACGACGTGATCTACGACGAGGTCGAGGCCCCGACCGAGAACTTCCTGGAGATCCCCTACCAGGGCGTGTACCGCGACCCGGCCGGGCAGGGCGGCGCCCTCGCGCTCGGGCACACCGCCCTGTACGTGGGCGTGGCGCGCGCGGCGCAGGAGTTCTTCCTGCGGTTCGCGAACGAGCGAGTGCCGGCGGCGCTCGGCCGCCCCATCGCCACGACCGAGCGGATCCAGACCGTGGCCGGGGAGATCGAGGCGCAGCTGGTGACCGCCGAGACGCTGCTCTACGACATCACGGCGCGCGCGGTCGCCGGCGACGAGATCGCGATCGCCCGGACGCCGCTGGCGAAGGTGCAGATCGTCCGCGCCGCGGTCGCCGCCGTGGAGACCGCCGTCGCCGCGATCGGCAACCCCGGCCTGACGCGCCACAACCCGCTGCAACGGCACCTGCGCGACGTGCTCTCGGCGCGCGTGCATCCCCCGCAGGAGGACCAGGCGCTCCTGAACGCCGGGCGGCGCGCGCTCGGGGTCGAGTCATGAGACGCGCACCTCTCCGGACGACGCTCGCCGCGGCCGCCGTCGCGGTCGCCGTCGCGCTGCTGGCCGGCTGCACCGGAGCGACCGCGAGCACCTCGAGCGACGACGCCACGCCGAGCAGCGGCGGCGAGCTGGTGCACGCCGTGCCGGCGCTCGCCGACGGCTGGCAGCAGCAGCAGAGCAACAACTGGTACAAGAGCCAGGTCTGGACGCAGCTGGTCGAGACCCTCGTCTACGTCGACGACGAGGGCACCGTGTACCCGTGGCTCGCCGACTCCTGGTCCGAGAGCGACGACGGGCTCACGTACACCTTCCAGATCCACCCCGGGGTGACCTTCTCCGACGGCTCGGCGCTGACGGCGGATGTCGTGGCGCACAACCTCGACGTGCTCGGCCTCGGCGACGTCGACAAGGGGATCAGTCGTTCGCCGATGATCCCGCTGGAGTACGAGAAGGCGACCGCGACCGGCGACCTGACGGTCGAGGTGCAGTTGTCCGGCCCCAATGAGGGCTTCCTCGCCAGCCTCGGCTTCTTCGCGGCGGGCATGCTCTCCGAGGCGACGCTCGACCTGCCGCTGGAGGAGCAGGCGCAGCTCGAGAACGTCGCCGGCACCGGGCCGTTCGTGCTGGAGTCGCAGACGCCCGGGCAGAAGATCACCCTCGTCCGCCGCGACGACTACGACTGGGCGAGCTCGGCGTTCTCCCACACCGGCCCGGCGTATCTGGAGCGCATCGTGTTCATCGCGGTGGACGAGGACGCGTCGCGGCTCGGCGCGCTGGAGTCCGGACAGGTCGACTCGATCCACTATGTCCAGCCCACCGAGGAGGAGCGTCTGGCCGACGCGGGCTGGAACGTGATCCACGCGCCGTACTTCGGCACGCCGATCAACCTCGTCCTGCGTCCGCAGGCCGACATCGTCGACGACGTGCGAGTGCGCCAGGCGATCCAGGTCGGCATCGATCGGCAGGAGCTGGTCGACACGGTCTACAACTCGAGCTGGAAGGCCGCGACCTCCGCGGTGCAGCAGGCCTCGCCCGGCTGGGTCGATCTGAGCGACGAGCTGGCCTACGACCCCGACGCGGCGACCGCCCTGCTCGAGGAGGCCGGCTGGACCACGGTCGGCGACGACGGCATCCGGGTCAAGGACGGGGAGCGGCTGAGCCTCACCGCCTACACGTCGCCGAACCTGAACACGACCTCGCAGCTGCTGGAGCTGATCGCGCAGCAGCTGGCGCAGATCGGCATCGACCTCCAGATCCGCCAGACCGACGCGACGAGCTACAGCGAGGTGTTCAGCGCATCGGCGACGCAGCTGATCCCGACCGCCAACACCTTCCTCGACATCGCGACGCTCAAGCAGTATTGGGGGTCGTCTGCGACCAACCAGTTCCTGCTGCCGTCCGGGGCCGCGGACACCGCGGAGTGGGACGCGCTGCTGAGTCAGGTGGCACAGACCGCGCCGGGCACCCAGGAGCGCGCGGATGCGGCGGCCGCGGTGCAGGAGGCCGCCATCGAGGACGCCTACACCGTGCCGCTGATCGACAACTACCAGGTGTACGTGACCAGCCCCGACGTGCACGACGTGACCACCAACGCGGTCGGGCGACCGTACTTCTACGACACCTGGAAGAGCAGCTGACCGGAGCCGCCGCAACAGAGCGTCACGCGGGACAGGCCCGCCACAGCGGTCGAACGCGGTGACCTCTCCCGGACAGGACCCCGAGAACCCCGGAATTCCGCGGTTCTCGGGGTCTTCGCCTGTCGTCGGAGATCCATCATCCGGACCGATGGAAACCCATCCGTCGTCATGGTTGGACGCATGCGGACGCCGCCGTCGACACTTCCAGGAGCGCCGGAACATCCGTGCCGCAACCCGTCCCCGACACGATCGAAGGAACCCACAGCACATGAACATCACCAGGCGAGGCCGCTGGCGCGGCGCTCTCGCGGCCGCCGTCGCGGTCTCCGTCGCACTTCTGGCCGGTTGCTCCAGCGGGGCGTCGGCCTCGAGCGCCGCCTCCAGCGGCGAGCCCACCGACGGCGGCGACATCGTCTTCCTCATCAACTCGCTCGGCACCACGTGGGTGCCCAACGAGAGCTCGATCTCCAGCTACCAGGGCAACATCTGGGGTCAGGTGACCGACAAGCTCGTGTACGTCGACGACGAGGGCAACGTCAGCCCGTGGATCGCGGAGAGCTGGGAGCAGAACGACGACGCGACCCAGTTCACCCTCCACCTCAAGGACGGCGTGACCTTCTCCGACGGCACGCCGCTCGATGCTGCCGCCGTCGTCGAGAACCTCGACTACTGGGCGTTCGGCGACGCCGACAAGGGCATCGCCGCGGTGGGCCTGTTCCCGAAGACCTACGTGAGCTCCGAGGCGGTCGACGACCTGACCGTCCAGGTGAACTTCAGCGCGTCCACTCTCGGCTTCATCCCGACCCTCGGCTACCACGGGTCGATCCTGGTCGCGCCGTCGACCCTCGCGCTGTCGAAGGAGGAGCAGGGCGACCTGTCCAACTTCGTCGGCTCCGGTCCGTTCACCATCGAGTCCTGGGCGGACGGCGACAACGTCAAGCTCGTCAAGCGTGACGACTACGACTGGGGCCCCGAGGCGCTCGGCCACACCGACGCCGCGTATCTCGACTCCATCACCTTCAAGCAGGTCGCCGAGGCCAGCACGCGCGTGGGCGCCCTCACCTCCGGCCAGGCCGACGTGGTCTACAACATCCAGCCCAGCGAGCTGTCGGGCCTGGAGGACCAGGGCTACACCGTGGGCCTGCCGCGCTACCTCGGGTTCACCAACGGCTACGCGGTCGACACCACGCAGGCGCCTTTCGACGACGTGCTCGTGCGGCAGTCGCTGCAGCACTCGATCGATCGCCAGGAGATCCTGGACACCGTCTACACCGACGGCTGGTATGCCGCGGAGGGGTTCATCCAGAGCAATGTCCCCGAGGCGACCGACCACTCGTCCGAGTTCGAGTACGACGCGGACCAGGCGGCGTCCCTGCTCGACGAGGCGGGCTGGGTGCTGGGCTCCGACGGCGTGCGCACCAAGGACGGCCAGACGCTCTCGGTGACGCTGTACGCGAACCCCTACCTGACCACGTCCGGGTCCATCGACGAGCTCGTGTCGCAGCAGCTGACCGCGCTGGGCTGGGACGTCTCGGTCGAGACCTACGACGTGTCCACCTACAGCGAGAAGGTGATCGCCGGTGCGGTCGCGGCGCCGCTGTCCGAGGTCACCCGCTCGTTCATCGACGTGGGAACCGTCGCCAGCATCCTCACCAGCGCCAACAGCGGCGAGGACTGGTTCGGTCTGGGTGAGACGGATGCCACGCTGAACGACCTGCGCGATCGCATCGCGACCGCCACGGACGAGGACGCGCGCGCCGCGGCCGTCGACGAGCTGCAGACGTACGTGCTCACACAGGGCCTGTTCATCCCGATCACGCAGATCGTGCAGCGGATCTACGTGCAGAACCCCGACCTGCAGGGCGTGACCTACAACGGCGTCGCGATCCCGAACTACTACTCCGCGTATCTGACCAAGTGATCGCGTGCCGGCCGGCGGAGGACATCCGCCGGCCGGCTCTGAACGGAACGAGAGAATGAAGTCGGCCTATCTGATCTACGCAGCCAAGCGGCTGGGCCAGGCCGTCCTGGTCGTGCTGCTGGCCTACGTGCTCACCTTCGTGGTGATCAGCGTGCTTCCCGGCGACCCGCTGAGCACCACCCTGCGCAATCCGGAGAACGGGTTCACCGAGGACCAGATCGCGCAGATGGTCGCCTACTACGGTCTGGACCGGCCCGTGCTGGTGCAGCTGTGGGAGGCGCTGAGCCGGTTCGTCGTCGGCGATCTCGGCATCTCGTTGCGCTCGAGCCTGCCGGTCGCCCGTGTCATCGGGGACGCGCTGCCCTCCACCGTGGCGCTGGCGGTGACGGCGCTGGCCGTCGCGCTCGTGCTCGCCTTCGCCATCGCCTACGGCGTGCAGCTGCTGCCACGCCGCTACGGACAGGGCCTGCTGCGCTCGCTGCCAGCGCTGTTCCTGTCCATCCCGAACTTCGTCATCGGCCTGCTGCTGCTGAACGTGTTCGCGTTCCAGCTCGGACTGTTCTCGGTCATCGACCCGAACAGCCTCTGGGCGACCTTCTTCGCCGCCATCGCTCTCGGCATCCCGGTGTCGGCACAGATCGCCGAGGTGCTCATCACGGGCCTCGACCACGAGTTCCGGCAGGAGTACGCCGTCGTCGCGTACGCCCGCGGACTCGGCCGCACCCGCCTGTTCTTCGCCCATCTGCTCAAGCCGTCCGCGCTGCCGGTGGTCACCGTGATCGCGCTCGCGGTCGGCGAGCTCCTCGGCGCCACCCTGATCACGGAGTCGGTGTTCGGCCGCGCCGGCATCGGCAGCGTCATCCAGAGCGCCGTCTCCACGCAGGATCTGCCGGTGCTGCAGGCGGTCGTCTCGCTCACCGCGCTCGTCTTCGTCACCGTGAACCTGCTCGCCGACCTCGCCTATCCGCTGCTCGACCCGCGCGTGACGCTCCTCGGCCCCGCGGCACGGTCCACCTCCGCGAAGACCGACGAGCACGCGTTCGTCCCCGCTCCGGCGGAGAAAGTGGGTGCCTGATGACCGCTCTCGTCTCGTCCGCCCTGGTCCCCGACCTCCTCGATCCCGAAGAGGGGACGCCGCGCGGTCGTCGCGGTGTCCGCGCGGGCCTTGCCCGGCTGCGCGCCGTTCCGCCGACCGTCCTGCTCTCCTTCCTGGTGCTGCTCGTGGTCATCGCCTGGTCGGTCGCGCCGTCCCTGTTCACGTCGTTCAACCCGGTGGCGGGCGACACGTCCGAGAAGCTGCAGGCGCCGAGCGCCGCGCACTGGTTCGGCACCGACAACCTGGGACGGGACCTCCTGGCGCGTGTCATCTACGGCACCGAGTCCTCGGTGGCGAGCGCCCTCGTGGCCGTCGTCATCGCTGTGGTCGTGGGCGGCGTCATCGGCCTGGTCGCCGGCTTCTTCGGGGGATGGCTCGACGCGACCCTCGCCCGCATCGTCGACGTGCTGCTGGCGATACCGAGCTTCCTGCTCGCGGTCGTGGTGGTCAGCTCGCTCGGCTTCGACACGATCAACGCGGCCATCGCCACCGGCATCTCGGCCGTGGCCGTCTTCGCGAGGGTCATGCGCGCGGAGACGCTGAAGGTGCGGCAGGCCGTCTACGTGGAGTCCTCCGTGCTGCAGGGCGGCTCGCGCTGGCACATCCTGCTCGCGCACGTCCTCCCCAACGCCTCCCGATCCGTGATCGCCCTGTCGGTGCTGCAGTTCGGGATGTCGATCCTCATCATCGCCGGGCTCGCCTTCCTCGGCTACGGCGATCCGCCCCCGGCATCCGACTGGGGTCTGCTGGTCTCGGCCGGCAAGGACTACATGGTCTCCAGTCCCTGGCTGGTCTACGCACCCGCCCTGGTCATCGTCGCCGTCGTGCTGAGCGTGAACCGCATCAGCCGCTGGATCCGGAAGGTGGGCTGACATGTCCTCCACGTCACCCCTGCTGCGCGTGCGCGACCTGTCCGTCTCCTACGGCGGCACGCAGGTCGTCTCGAACGTCGGATTCGAGCTGTCGCGCGGGCAGAGCCTCGCCCTGATCGGCGAGTCCGGCTCGGGCAAGTCCACCATCGCGCGCGCCGTGCTGCGCCTGCTGCCGCGCGACACCGGGAGGGCCACCGGCACGGTCGAGTTCGAGGGCCAGGACACCCTCGCCCTCTCGCTCGGCGCGTTCCGCTCACTGCGCGGCCGTCGGCTCGGCTTCGTGCCGCAGGACCCGGCATCCTCGCTCAACGCCGTGCGCACCATCGGATCGCAGGCGCACGAGGCGGCGGCGTTGACGGGCGAGAAGGACGCGGCGCGCCGCCGGGTCCGCATCCTCGAGGCCTTCGACCGCGTCGGGCTGCCCGACCCGGTGCGCGTGTACCGGTCGTACCCGCACCAGCTGTCCGGCGGCATGCTCCAGCGCGTCCTGATCGGCCTGGCCGTGCTGCCCGAGCCGGCGCTCCTGGTCGCCGACGAGCCGACCAGCGCGCTGGACGTCACGATCCAGAAGCGCATCCTCGACCTGCTGACCGACCTGCGCGGCTCGCTCGGCATCGGCCTGCTGCTGATCACGCACGATCTCGCACTCGCCGCCGAACGCGCCGACTCGCTGCTCGTGCTGAAAGGGGGCACGGTCCAGGAGGCGGGGCCGACCGCCGAGGTGTTCGCGCGGCCGCGCTCGGAGTACGCGGCCGCGCTGCGCGCGGACGTGCCGGCCCTGAACCCGGACCGCTACCGCGAGGTGCTGCGCACCCGGGCGATCGACCCCGAGCGCCTGCAGATCTCGGTGACCGGAGCGGTGAAGGAGTTCACGGTCGACCACTCGGCCCTCCGCGCCGTCGACGACGTGTCGTTCCAGGTGCCGGCCGGCAGCACGCACGCCCTGGTGGGGGAGTCCGGATCGGGCAAGACCACGACCGTGCGGCTCCTGCTCGGCCTCGAGACGCCGGATGCCGGGGAGGTCGTGGTCGCCGGCGAGCCCACCCATGGGCGCAGCCACCGCGAGCTGCGCGCCGCCCGTCGGCACCTGCAGCTCGTCTACCAGAACCCGTTCACCTCGCTGGATCCCACCTGGCGGGTCGAGAAGCTCGTGCAGGAGCCGCTGGACCGCTATCGGGTGGGAGACCGGCGCAGCCGCCGGGAGACCGTGCGCGAGACGCTCGCCGCGGTCGGCCTCACCGAGCAGCTGTGGCGTCGGCATCCGGCCGCCCTCTCCGGCGGTCAGCGGCAGCGCGTCGCCATCGCCCGCGCGCTGGTGCTGCGGCCCGACGTCGTCGTGCTCGACGAGCCGACCAGCGCACTCGACGTCAGCGTGCAGGCCGAGATCCTCGACGTGCTCGTCCGGCTGCAGACAGAGCGGGGCCTGACCTACCTGTTCGTCTCGCACGACCTCGCGCTGGTGCGGCAGGTCGCCGACACCGTGACCGTGCTGCAGAACGGCAAGGTCGTCGAGCAGGGGTCCGCCGTCCGTGTGCTGCGCGACCCGCAGCACGCCTACACGCGTGCGCTCGTCGACGCGATCCCCGACCCGCGCGTGCACGGCGAGGCCTCACCCGCCCGCGAGCGCAACCTGCAGAACGCCTGACCGGAGAGGACCCGTCATGACCGTCGAATTCATCAGCGCCATCAACACCCGTCACGCCGACGAGCTGAACCCGCGCCCCGGCGGGCGGGCGGTCGACCCCGCCTACCTGCGCCGGTACGCCCGCACCCTGGAGGACGCCGGCTTCGACTACACCCTCGTGCCGTACGGCAGCGCGGGCGCCGACTCCTTCGTCATCGCCACGGCGGTCGCGGCGGCGACCGAGCGTCTCAAGCCGCTGGTCGCGGTGCGGCCCAACACGGTGTTCCCGCTGGTCGCGGCCCAGCAGCTGTCGACGCTCGACCAGCTCTCCGAGGGCCGTGCGGTCGTGCACATCATCTCGGGTGGCAGCGACGCGGAGCAGGCTCGGCAGGGCGACTTCCTGAGCAAGGACGAGCGCTACGACCGATCCGAGGAGTGGATCCGCATCGTGCGTCGTGCGTGGACCGAGACCGCGCCGTTCAGCCACGAGGGCCGGCACTACCGGTTCGAGGACTTCGGGCCGGGGCTGCCGACCTTCACCGGGGCGCCGATCCCGATCTCGGTGGGCGGGTCGTCGGACGCCGCCTACCGCGTCGGCGGCGCGCTCGGCGACATCTTCGGCCTGTGGGGCGAGCCGCTGGCCGACACCCGCGAGCAGATCGCACGCGTGAACGAGCAGGCGCGCCTGGCCGGCCGCGCGGACACGCCTCGCATCTGGGTGACCTTCCGGCCGATCATCGCCGAGACCGACGAGCTCGCGTGGGAGAAGGCGCATCGCATCATCGGCACGATCGCGGAGACCTATGCCAACGGGGCGTTCCACAAGCACTACGACAAGGGCGGTGCACCGCAGAACGTCGGCTCGCAGCGTCTGCTGGACGCCGCCGCGCGCGGCGAGGTGCACGACCGGGCGCTGTGGACCCGGCCGGCCGCCGTCACCCGGGCCTCCGGCGCCTCGACCGCCCTGGTGGGCAGCTACGAGACGGTGGCGGCCGCCATCCTCGACTACGTCGACCTGGGCGCGGAGCTCGTCTCCATCCGCGGCTACGACAACCTCAACGACGCGATCGACTACGGCCGTCACATCCTGCCGTTGGTGCGCCAGGAGCTCGCCCACCGCGAGGCCACCGGCCAGCGCGGCCAGGTCGTCGCCCAGCCCGAGTTCGCCGAGGGCGTGCGCGGCTGACGCGCCCCACCACCACAACCGGAGGAATCCCATGCCCGTCGAGTTCGTCAACGCCATCGGCACCCGTCCCCCGGGGCCGCCGAAGACCGGCAACTACTTCACCGAGCCCATCGACCCGGTCTGGCTGCGCCGCTACGCGCGCACGATCGACGAGTTCGGGTTCGACTACACCCTGGTGCCGTACGCGTCGGCCAGCGCCGACCAGTACGTGCTCGCCGCGACGGTGCTCGCGGCGACCGAGCGCCTGAAGACCGTCGTCGCCGTCCGCCCCAACACCGCGTTCCCGACGGTGGCGGCGCAGGCGCTGGCGAGCCTCGACCAGCTCTCCGGCGGCCGGTCGATCGTGCACATCATCTCGGGCAGCAGCGACGAGGAGCAGCGGCGTCAGGGCGACTACCTCGACAAGGAGGCGCGCTACCGTCGCTCGACCGAGTTCGTGCAGGTGCTGCGAGAGGTCTGGACGCACGCCGAGCCGTTCTCGCATCACGGCGAGTTCTACGACTTCGACGACTTCGGCCCCGGCTACCGCACGTTCTCCGGCGGTCCGCTGCCGGTCTCGCTCGGCGGGTCCAGCGAGTACGCCTACGCCGCGGGAGGCGCCGAGGCCGACATCTTCGCGCTGTGGGGCGAGCCGCTCGCGCCGACCGCGGAGCAGATCCAGCGCGTCTACGCGCACGCGCGGGCGGCCGGCCGCACCGACCGCATCCGCTTCTGGGTGACCTTCCGGCCGATCATCGCCGCCACCGACGCGCTGGCCCGCGAGAAGGCGCGCGAGGTCGTCGCGCGGGCTCGCAGCTTCTACGAGAAGGTCCCGAGCGTCGTGACGTCCTCCACGAACGTCGGCAGCGTGCGGCTGCGCGAGATCGCGGAGGAGGCGGAGGAGCACGACGGCGGCGTGCTGTGGACGCCGCGCGGCATCGCCGGCGCCGGGGGCGCGTCGTCGCTGCTCGTGGGCGCGCCCGAGACGATCGCCGAGGCGATCGTGAAGTACGTGGAGCTCGGAGCGGACGTGATCTCGCTGCCGACGCTGGGAGACATCGGCGACGCGATCGACGCGGGGCGCGAGATCATCCCGCTCGTTCGCGCGGAGGTCGCGCGCCGGGGCATCGACCCCGAGCTGACGTTCCGAGCGGCGGACGAGCCCATCCCCGCCGGAGCATGAGCGAGGCGGGGCGGGTCTACCTGGAGGGGGTCGCCGGCGACGGGTCGATCGCGCGGCGCAACCGCGACGACTGGGACCGCTGGTCGATCGTGCCGCGCGTGCTGCGGCAGGTCGGCCCGGCCGATGCCCGATCCGAGGTGCTCGGCATCCTCTCGTCGGCGCCGGTGTGGGTCGCGCCGGTGGCGGCGCAGGGACTCGGACACCCCGAGGCGGAGGTCGCGGTCGCCCGCGCGGCCCGTGCCGCCGGCCTGCCGATCGTGCTCAGCCAGGCGGCGTCGCGGGATGCCGAGGACGTGGCCGCGGCGGCCGGCGTCTACCTGCAGCAGATCTACCTTCCCGAGCACCGGCCGGCGATCGAGCCGTTCCTGGACCGGGTGGTCGCCGCGGGCGCCGCCGGGGTCGTGCTGACGGTCGATCAGCCGGCCTCCCCGCACGTGCATCCGTTCCGGCTCGCCGCGGCCGCGGCGCGTCCGCTGGTCTCGCCGCGCCGTCCGCCCCTGCCGGAGGGCACGCCGCCGGCAGGCGCGCTGCATGTCGCAGACATCGCCTGGCTGGCCGCGCGCACCGGGCTGCCGGTGCTGGTCAAGGGGGTGCTGCACCCCGACGACGCGCGGGCCGCGGTCGAGGCCGGCGCCGCGGGGGTCGTCGTCTCCAACCACGGCGGCCGGCAGATCGGCGGCTCCATCACCAGCGCACGGGCACTGCCCGCCGTCGCGGCGGCGGTCGCGGCGCGGGCCGCGGTCCTGACCGACTCCGGCATCGATGACGCGGACGACGTCTTCCGTGCCGTCGCCCTGGGCGCGGACGCCGTGCTGATCGGCCGCCCCGTCGTGCGTGCGCTGTGGGACGGCGGCGAGGACGCCGCGGCAGCGCTGCTCGCGGAGCTGCGCGACGAGTTCGCGCACAGCCTGCAGCTGGCCGGATACGAGGACGTCGCGGCACTGCGCCGCGCGGGTCGCGGTGCGCTGCGCGCGCTCGACGGCCCGGAGCAGAAGGAGGAACGATGACCGGCAGATACCTGATCGTCGGCGCCGGCGCGCTCGGCGCGCTGCTGGCGGCGCAGTGGGAGAAGGCAGGGGTGCCCGCCGTGCTCGTCGCGCGCGGACGGGCGTTCGAGGCGATCGCCGCGGACGGCGTGCGCGTGCGACGCCCGCAGGGGGACGAGGTCGTCCGCGTCGAGGTGGTCGACTCGATCGACGCGGCCCGACCGCGCGCGGAGGACGCCGTCGTGCTCGCCGTCAAGGCGCAGGACGCCGAGGCGGCCCTCGCGGACATCGCCTGGCGGCCGCTGACCGACGGCGGCGTCGTCGCGGACCTGCCGATCCTGACGCTGCAGAACGGGCTGGCGACCGAGGATGCGGCGCTGCGCCGCTTCGCGCAGGTCGTCGGCGTCTCGGTCGGCATCGCCGCGAGCCACCTCGAGCCGGGCGTCGTCGTCTCGCCCTCGTGGCCGACGATCGGCGTGGCCTGGCTCGGCGGCTATCCGTCGTCGCTGCCGGAGGTCGAGCGCGTCCACCGCGCCGCGTTCGAGCGGGCAGGCTACGCCGCGTTCGTGGAGCCCGACATCGCCGCCGCCAAGCGGCGGAAGCTGCTCGGCAACCTGCGCAACGTCGTGGAGGTCTTCGACGCGTCCGAGGCCGAGATCGACGCCGCCGCGGACGGGCTGCGCGTCGAGGCGCGCGCCGTGTTCGACACGCTCGGCCTGCCGGTCGCGGGCCCCGACCCGCAGGTCCGCCTCGAGATCGGCGAGGTGCCCGGTCATGTCCCGGGACGGCTCTCGACGTGGCAGAGCCTGCAGCGCGGCGCATCCGTGGAGGGCGACTACCTCGCCGGCGAGATCGTGCTGCTGGCCCGGCGCGCCGGACTCGACGCTCCCCGCACCGCGGCGGTGCAGCGCGCGCTGGGAGCGCTCGCGGCATCCGGCGGCGCACCGGGCACGGTGCCGTTGCCGCTGTCGCCCGCCCCCGCGTGAGCGCCCTCCGCGCCGGCACGCTGCTGATGGTGCAGGGGTGCCGTCGGCATCCCTGGGCCACGGCCCTCGCGATGACCGCGGGCGTCGTCAACGGCGGCAGCATGGTCTTCGGCGCCTGGGTGCTGGGAGAGGTCACCGAGCGGTTCGTCGTGCCGACGTTCGCCGCCGGGCAGGTCGTCCCGGCGGCGGCCCTCGCGGCGGCCGCCGCGATCCTCGCGGTGTGCGCCGTGCGCGTCGCGACGATCGTGCTGCGTGCCGTCGGCACCGGCGGCGTCCAGTTCCCGGCGATCGCCGGCGACCGGCGCCGGCTCACCCGGCGCTACCAGCAGCTCGGCCCGGCCTGGCACGAGGGCCATCCGCCCGGCCGGCTCCTCTCGAACGCCGTGTCCGACGTCGAGGCGACATGGCAGCCGATGAACCTGTTCCCGTTCGCGACCGGCATGGTCGCCATGCTCGGTTACGCCCTGGTGAGCATCGCGCTCGCGGACGTGTGGCTCGCGGTCGTCGCCGGCGCGCTCGTGCCGGTGCTGCTGGGGGCGAACCTCTGGTATCAGGCCGCGATGGTGCCGCGCGTGCGCGACGCGCAGCGCGAGCGCGCCGTCGTCAGTGCGGTCGCCACCGAGGACGTCGAGGGCGACGAGGTCATCCGCACCTTCGGCCTCGCCGCGCGGGAGCAGCAGCGCTTCGACGCGGCCACCGCGCGCCTCCGGGACGCGAACGTGCGCGCCGGCGCCGTGTCCGCCGTGTTCACGCCGGTCATCGAGCTGGCCCCGTCCCTCGGCGTGGTCGCCGTGCTCGCCGTGGGCGCGGTCCGCGCCGACACGGGCCAGCTCACGATCGGCGCGCTCGTGCAGGTCGCCTACCTGCTGCTGACGATGGCGATCCCGCTGAGCGTGATCGGCAGCTTCCTCGCGGCGCTGCCGCTGGGCGTGGTCGGCGACGAACGGGTGCGGCACGTGCTGGACGCCCGAGCCGCCGCGCGGGGCGGCGAGCCGTTGCCCGCGGGGCCCCTCGCCGTGCAGGCCCGGGGCGTCGCGGTG
>NZ_JASGEL010000103.1:0-6439 GCF_047606385.1 Microbacterium sp. | reverse complement strand
GTGGACGTCGCCCCGGCCGGCGCCCCGGTCGCGGCGTGCGCACGCGACACCCTCACCGTCGCGTTGCCCGCCGCCGCGGTCGGCGCCGAGCGGACGGACGTGCTGCAGCGGCGGTTCGACGAGCTGACGCCGCTGGTCGCATACGAGGACCTGCCCCGGATCGGGATCGCGCAGGAGCAGGTCTCCGACATCGCGACGCTCGACGCGCTGATCCCGCCGCGACGCACCCGGCGTGGCCGGATCGGCCTGCCGGCGCGGCTGTGAGCGCTACGGGAATATCGCGATCGGCAGGTACTGGTAGACGACCTGCTGCTGGAACGAGGTGTCCGTGTTCGCCGTGCCCTCGACGTACACGGTCATCGCGAACGTCAGCGTGATGCCGTATGTGTCGGCCGGGAGCTCCTGGATCGTCTGGCTCGAGACGAGCAGGCCGCCCTGGAAGTGGTTGAGCAGAAGCCCGTAGTCGGAGCGCAGCGTGTCGGTCGGGACGAGCGTGCGCGGATCGGCGGAGAACTGATAGGCGATCTGCGAGACGCCCGAGGTCTGGGCCGTCTGACCGGTGATCTGGATCGCCGAGATGTAGACACGGCGCTTCTCGGTCAGCACGGCCTTGTCGTCGACCCGATTGTCGTAGACGTTGACCGCGAAGCCGAAGGACTTGTCCGTGGCGGGGCTCCAGCTCTGCGTCTGCTTCGGGTCGTCCGCCCAGACGTCCAGGTGCAGCACGAGGTCGTCGGCGAGGTCTGCGGTCAGCGACACCGATCCGTCGTAGGTGAACTGGGAGTTGAAGACGAGGGACGAGCTCGTGCTGGGCGTCGGGGTGGAGACCGCGGCGGCGCTGTCGTTCTGCAGGTTGTTGAACGCGCTGACGATCTCCGAGCAGCCGGAGAGCGAGACGGAGCCGAAGACCGCGAGCACGGCGACGACGACGATGCGGCGGAGGGCGGTACGAGTGCTCACGGGCGCTCCTGAGTGCGTCCCGCTGCGACAGCGGGAAGGGGTTCGGGTCGGCCGCCGGCATGTCGGGTGGATCTTCAGCAGCGGCGCAAGTATACGGGAGATTCACTAAACTCTCTGCATGGGTGCCGCAGGGAGCGTGTCGGCTGCACCGGCCCCCTCGGCGGACCTGTCCCGCACGCGCTCGATCTGGCTGTCCCAGCTGCTGCTGGCCGCGGTCGTGGTGATCGTGGCGCTGGTCGTCCAGACGCTGGCGCCGTCGCAGTTCGTCCACTGGACGTTCTCCGCCGGCGTCGCCGGCGTCGTGGGCGTCACCGCGCTGACGCTGGTGCTGCCGTGGGCGCTGCTGCCGCAGCGGGCCGTGCTCGCACTGCCGCTGCTGGACATCGTCGCGATCGGCTTCCTGCAGTACAGCGGCGGGCTCTACACGAGCTTCCTCTGGGTGTTCCCGGTGGTGTGGATCGCGACCCGCTTCTCCGCCGCCGCGATCGCGACGGCCGGGGGCCTCGTCGGTCTGAGCCTGCTGGTGGAGGTGTTCCTCGACCGCAGCGACGAGTCGATGTTCGCCACGGTGATCATCGTGCTGCTCTCACTCGCCTTCCTCGCGATGAGCACCGCGATCAGCGCACGGCAGACGCGAGCGTTCAAGACGCTGCTGCGGCGCCAGGCGCACACCCTGCAGGCGACGGTGTCACGGGTCAGGGCTCAGGAGCGTCGCGTCACCCTCACGCTCGACGCGCTCGACACCGGCATCGTCCGGATCTCCGAGGCCGGCGACGTCCTCGCCGTCAACGACACGTACCTCGCCCTCTACGGGCTGGACGCCGCCGCCCCGGCGGCGCCGGGCACCAGCGTCGAGTACGCGACGCTGCGGGGCGACCCGCTCACCGGCCGGCAACGCCCGTTCGTGCGCGCGGCGGCTGGTGAGGTGTTCGAGCAGGACCGCGTCTGGCTCTTCGACGCAGTCGGGACCTGGCACGCCCTCTCGGTCTCCTCGCGAGCGCTGCCGGCGGTGGACGGCGAGGAGGCCAGCACCCTGCTGCTCGTGCACGACGTCACGGCGCTCATCGAGTCCGAGCGGAAACGCGAGCGGATCTCGGCGGTCGTCTCGCACGAGCTGCGCAACCCGCTGACCGCGATCATCGGCCATGCCGAGCTGCTGCTGGAGGAGGAGGACATCCCCGAGCGCGTCCGCGAGCAGCTGCGGGTGGTGGACTCCGCCGCGCAACGGATGCAGCACCTCATCGACGACATCCTGCGCGACCGGGGAGCCGCCGATCAGGCGCAGGAGGAGGTGACGGTCGACCTCGGCCGGATCGTCTCGGCATCGGTCGAGTCGTTCCTCCCGGCGGCCCAGACCGCCCACGTCGCCGTCACGACGGATGTGCCGGCCGGTCTGCGGGTGGTCGGCGACGGGTTCCGGCTGCGCCAGGTGGTCGACAATCTCCTCAGCAACGCGATCAAGTACAGCGACCGGGGCGGCGCCGTCGGCATCCACGGCCGCGTCGAGGCCGGGACGGTGCGCGTGTCGATCGCCGACGACGGACTCGGCATCGGCCCGCAGGACCTGCCGCACGTGTTCGAGCCGTACTTCCGGGCGGAGACCGCCCGCCGGTCCGGCGTCGCCGGGACCGGCCTGGGCATGGGGATCGCGCAGTCCCTCGTCGCCGCGCACGGCGGCCGGCTCGACATCGACAGCGAGCCGGGCGTCGGCACGACGGTGACCGTCAGCCTGCCGGCGGCGGCCCGAGCGGTCAGCCCGCCGAGTTGATCAGCACGACGAGCGTGTCGCTGGCGGTCTGCTTCGCGTACTCGCTCGAGGTGGGTGTCGTCTGCACGAGGAAGTCGTATGTGAGCTGCACCGTGACATACGTGCTCTCGGCCGGGACCTCGCCGATGTTGAACGTCTGCGAGTAGCTGTACGGCGACAGGACCAGGTAGCCGGGCGCTCCCGACGAGGGCACCGAATAGGTGTCGGTCTGCGCGTCCAGCGGGGACAGCGCGCCCGAGGAGTTGCCCGGCACGACGACCATGGTCGCGGTCTGCAGGTACACCTTCTGGCCGTCGTCGGGCGTCACGGTCGTCGAAAGCGACAGACTGATCGGCTTGAGGGCGGTGGGAGTCCACAGATCCATCGACAGCGTCGACCAGTAGTTGATCGTCGCGGTCACCGATCCTGCCGTGACGGTGCGCTCGGTCGAGCCGGTGGACAGGTCGTTGGAGATCGGCGTCGGCACCGCGGTGGCCGTGCTGGTGGTGGGCGATGCCGAGGAGTCGTCGTTCCACGGCGCCACGCCGCATCCGGCCAGCAACGCGACCGCCAGCGTGAGCGCGGTCGCCGCGCCGACGCGGACGCTGCGTGTGACCCCCATGAGATCCCCTTCTTTCGTTGGCACAGTACACGACATCTCATCGGTGCTCCGTCGCGGCGAGAGCGACGTCACAGGAACCAGCCCGAGATGAGCGCGACCGGGACGAGCACGGCGACGATGCTCAGCAGCAGGGCCAGGATCGTGCACACCAGGTTGCGACGCGCACGGATGTCGAGCACGAGCGCGAGCGCGCTCAGCAGCAGGCAGAGGATGCCGCCGAGGGCCGTGAACGGCAGCGTGACGAAGAGGAACCAGGCCGCGTCCGCCGTGCTCGGCTGCAGCGCCACGACGAAGCAGAGCAGCGACGGCGCGATCGCCAGGAGCACCAGGACGAGCGCGACGATGCCGAGGATCGGGACGCGACGGGGCGCGAGGGAGGCTTCGCTCACTCCGGCGAGTCTATGGCGCTCAGCCGCTGTCGCAGCAGCGAACGGCGTGACGCACGGGCGTGTCATGACTCAGTCCGGCCGGGCGGGCGGGACGGGAAGACGCCCGGGATTCCGGGCCTGCCGACGTCCTGGGCCGCGATCCAGGCGGAGTTATGACACGCCGCCCGCAGGATCGGCGGAACCACAGCTGCCGGTCCGGCACGGCGAGCACCTCGGTAGCAGGAGCGGGGCTTGAACCCGCGACCTCACGATTATGAGTCGTGCGCTCTCACCAACTGAGCTACCCTGCCGCGATCGGCCTCAGCCGAAGCGAGCCCCGAGTCAGGATTGAACTGACGACCCCTTCCTTACCATGGAAGTGCTCTGCCACTGAGCTATCGGGGCGTGCCGCCCGCGCGCGGGCAACGAGAACGAGGATACCAGAGCAGCAGCATCCCGCCGAACCGGTCTGGCTAGTCGCCGAGGTCCATCCGGCCGGCGTTGGCGCGCAGCCAGGCGATCGGATCGATCGCGGTCGTGCCGTTCTGAAGGATCTCGACATGGGTGTGCGCGCCGTACGACTGACCCGTGTCGCCGGTCTCGCCGATGAACTCGCCCGCGACGACCGTGTCGCCGACCTCGACCTGCCGCGAGCCGTACAGCATGTGCGCGTAGCGCGACGAGACCAGCTGGCCGTCGATGATGTGGTCGATGACGATGGTCACCCCGTACGCGCCGCCGCTGTCGGTCGAGATGCGGACGGTGCCCGCGGCGATCGCCTGGATGTGCGATCCTTCGCCGGGCGTGAAGTCGGCGCCCTCGTGGAACTCGGACCCGCGCCAGCCGAATCCGTAGCTGATGGACACGCCGACCGCGAACGGCCACTGGATCGCGGCGTTCGGGTTGTTCGTGTAGAAGTCCGAGTAGTAGCTGATGTCGTTCGCCGCGGCGATCGCCGCGATGGACTCCGTCGAGTAGTCCGCGCGGTCCAGCGCCGCGGTCTGCGCGTTGGCCGGTGCGACGTACGCCTGCACGTCGGACGCGGAGATCGAGGACACGCTCGAGGTCAGCGACACGCTGGCGGTGCCGGATGCCGCGGACACCGCCTCCGCGGGCGTGGTCATGCCGACCGCGAGCAGACCGACGACACCCATGGCGCCGATCGACGCACCGGCCGCGGTGATCCGCTTCAGGGAGGCGCCACGGCCACGGAACAGTCGCCGCGCGGGCGGCGACGCCAGGGCGGGCTCGGTCTCGTCTTCGGCGATCGCGGCCGCGGCGACCTGGATCGGGGTCTCACCGGTGAACGAGAAGAGACGGGCGGCGGCCTCGAACTCGTCGACGACCGCGCTCGCATCGGCGTGCACCGCCTGCGCGAACTCGGCCTCGACCGGCTCGGCCGAGACGGCCGCCGACGGCTCAGGCTCAGCACGCAGCGCCGCCGGCAGCGTGATCGGCGCCGTCGCGACGACCGGGGCGACCAGCGTGTCCGCTGTGACGATCGGCTCCGCGGCGGTCAACGCGGCCTCGCGCGCCGCCATCTCGCGCAGCTCGCGACGAGTCAGCGGGATCGCGGGCGCCTGCACGGCGGCCGGGACGACGGGATCCCCCGCATTCTCCTGAGTCACTCCACCGTCGACCGCGAGGGCCGGACGGCGGCGGCTGCGCCGCGACGGGGCGCTTTCGGCCGCAGTGTTCTCAGAGATCAAAACGCAGGTCGCCTCGGTTCGTGCCGCGCATGCGCGGCGGATGTCATGCCTCGGGTCGTCGTACTTCGCTCAGGCAACGAAAGTAACGGATGGATAAACAGTAGCGGCATCCGTCTGGGAATGCCATGCACGTGTCTCAATCGGTGATGACGTCGGAGAGCCTGCGGAAGAGGTCGGGCCCGGCGGCGATCGTCATCGTCCGACCCGGTCCGCGACCGCCGATGCCCCCGACGCGTCCGCCCGCCTCGAGGACCAGCAGGGATCCGGCGGCGATGTCCCAGGGATGCAGTCCGCGCTCGAAATACCCGTCGAGCCGCCCCGCGGCCACCCCGGCCAGATCGAGAGAGGCCGCTCCCATCCGCCGGATGTCCCGCGCGAGCGGCATGACCTTCATCAGCCGCGCGAGGTCGCCGGCGTGCGTGGCGGGGTCGTAGCCGAATCCGGTCGCGATCAGCGCCCCCGCCGCCGACACCGGATCGGTCACCGTGAGGCGCCGCCCGTCGAGGAACGCTCCCTCGCCGCGCGCCGCCTGGAACAGCTCCCCCACCGCCGGACTGAACACGGCGCCCGCCAGCGCGGTCCAGGATGCCGGGTCGGGCTCGCCCTCGACCGCGGCGATGCTGACGGCGTAGGCGGGGATGCCGTAGGCGTAGTTGACGGTGCCGTCGATCGGGTCGACGACCCACGTCACGCCGCTGCGCGAGACGCCGGCGCCGGACTCCTCGCCGAGGAAGCCGTCGTCGGGGCGGTCGGCGGCGAGCCGATCCCGGATCAGAGCTTCGACCTCGCGGTCGGCGTCGGTGACGATGTCGGCCAGCGCCGACTTGGTCGCGGCGATCGAGACGCCCTCGTGCCGACGACGCGCGGCGAGCTCCCCGGCCTCGCGGGCGATCTCTACGGCCAGACGCTGCAGCTCGACGGGAGACGACACGGCCTCCACGCTACGTCACCGCGGCGGAAGAGGCGGTGCCGGCGGGTAGCCCGTGTAACCGGTCTCCGGGGCCGGCGCGGGCGCGGGGGGTGCGGGCGCCGC
>NZ_JASGEL010000102.1:0-42336 GCF_047606385.1 Microbacterium sp. | reverse complement strand
GGTGCGGGCCGGCATCCGGCAGCCCGACCCGGGCGAGCAGCCCCTCGGCCCGCGCCGCGGCGGCCCGCCGGTGCACGCCGTGCACCCGCAGTCCGAACGCGACGTTCTCGCGCGCGCTCAGATGGGGGAACAGGCGCGGATCCTGCCCGAGCAGCACGGTGTCGCGGCGGGCCGCATCCACCGTCCCGTCGGGCGTCGACAGCTCGCGGTCGCCGAGCCGCACGTGCCCCTCGTCGAGTCCCACCTGTCCCGCGAGCGCGCCGAGCAGCGTGGACTTTCCCGCGCCGCTCGGCCCCATGACCGCGACCGTCTCGCCGGGTTCGGCGCGCAGCGAGGCGTCGAGCGTGAACCTCTCGCCCCGCCGGACGACGACCCGCGCGTCGAGGCCCCGCGCATCCTCATCGGATGCCGCGCTCACCGCACGGCCTCCGGCCGCCAGGCGCGCACGAGCAGCAGCACCGCGATCGCGGTCACCAGCAGCATCAGCGACAGCGCGACGGCGGTGCTCTGCGACACCCCGCTGCCGTTGAACGCGGTGTAGATCGCCAGCGGCATGGTCTGCGTGACCCCGGGAGAGTTGCCCGCGAACAGCGCCGTCGCACCGAACTCGCCGATCGCGCGCGCGAAGCACAGCACGGTCCCGGCGATGAGCCCGGGAGCCGCCAACGGCAGCGTGACCCGGCGCAGGATGGTCCAGCGTCCGGCGCCGAGCGAGGCGGCCGCCTGCTCGTACCCGGTTCCGGTCGAGCGCAGCGCGCCTTCGACCGAGAGCACGAGGAACGGCAGCGCGACGAAGGTCTGCGCCATCACCACGGCGGTGGTCGTGAACGCCAGCCGGATGCCGACGGCGCCGAGCGCCTCCCCGATCCAGCCGTTGCGCCCGAACAGGAACAGCAGCGCGACGCCGCCGACCATGGGCGGCAGCACGAGCGGCACCGTCACCAGCGCGCGCAGCACGGACGCGACACGCGATCCGCTCCGTGCGATCAGCAGTGCGAGCGGCACCCCCAGCACCACGCAGACGAGCGTCGCGCCGATCCCGGTCACGAGCGAGAGCCAGAGCGCCGACAACGACTCCGGCGCGGTGATGTCCGCCCAGAGCGTGTCCCACGACACCCGGCCGACGAGGGCGGAGAGCGGCAGGAGGAGGAAGGCGAGCCCGATCACCGCGGGCACGGCGAGGACGCGCGGCGCGTAGCCGCGCATCCCGCCGGCACGGCTCACGGCTTCGCGAAGCCCAGCTCGGACAGGATCGCCTGGCCGTCCTCGCCGAGCACGTACGCCACGAAGGCCGCGGCGACCTCCGCATCCGGCGCGTCGTCGAGCGCGACGATCGGGTAGTAGTTGACGACGTCCGCCGCGCCTTCGGGCACGATCGACTCGACGTCGTCGTCGCCGATCACGTCGGTGGCGTAGACGAGGCCGGCGTCGGCCTCGCCGGCGGCGACCTTGGTGAGCACCGCCGTGACGTTCTGCTCGTAGCTCGCGGCGTTCACCGTCAGCCCCGCGTTCGACAGCAGCGTCTGGGCGGCGGTCCCGCAGGGGACGCCGACGGCGCACAGCACCACGGTGTTGTCCGGGTCGGCGAGGTCGGCCAGCGAGGTGATCCCGGCCGGGTTGCCCTTCGGCACCGCGATCACGAGCGTGTTCGAGGCGAACAGCTGGGCGTCTTCGGCGAGCCCGGCGTCGGTGACCTTGGCCATGTTGGCCTCGTCGGCCGAGGCGAACACGTCGACGGAGGCGCCGCCGAGGATCTGCGTGGCCAGCGTCGACGACCCGTCGTACGAGATCGGCTGCACGGTGACGCCCGGGTTGTCCTCTTCGAACGCGTCGGCGATCTCGTCGAACGCGGTCTTCAGGGATGCCGCGGCGTAGACGGTCAGCGTGCCGCTGAGGGCCGACTCGGTCGCCGACGACGAGCCGCCGGTGACGGTCGGGCTCGTGGTGTCGGTGCCGGAGCAGCCGGCGAACAGGGCGGCGGCGGCGAGTGTCGCGGCGATGGCGACGGCGCGGCGTGCGGTGAGGCGCATGTGTTCAGTCCTTCGGGGTCTCGATGATGACGGTCGTGGCCTTCACGACGGCCACCGCGAGCGATCCGGGCTCCAGCCCCAGATCGCGCGCCGCCTCGGCCGACATGAGGGAGACGACACGGTGCGGGCCGGACTGGATGTCCACCTGCGCCATGACGCCGTCCACCTGCACTCGCGTGACGAGTCCGACGAACCGGTTGCGCGCGCTGGAGAGCACATCGGTCGGATCGGCGACGGAGGCAGCGATGTCCACAGCGCGCTGCGCGAGCGCGGCTCCGGGGATCTCGGTCGGACTCGCATCCGTGACCGGGAGGATCCCCTGATCGACCCAGCGACGCACGGTGTCGTCGCTGACACCGAGCAGGCGGGCCGCCTGCGACACCTTGAAGCTCTGCATCTCGTCACTCTATCGCCGCGGGTGCGCACCGAAAGTTGCGATCGTGCCGCATCTGCGTTTCCGGCGCCGCACACTCGACAGACGCCGGGTGTGAGCGGATCCACGGTGGACAACGCCGGGCTAGCCTGGATGGATGCCACTGCCACCGCTGGTCGAGCCCGTCGCCGCGCTGTCGCCGGCCGAGCGCGAACGAACTGCGCGGCACACGACGCTCGCCGGCTTCGGCGAGCTCGCCCAGCGCCGGCTGGCGGCCTCCCGGGTCGCGATCGTGGGCGCCGGCGGACTCGGCTCGCCCGCCGTGCTGGCCCTCGCCGCCGCCGGGGTCGGCGAGCTGATCGTCATCGACGACGACGACGTCGAGGTGTCCAATCTGCAGCGGCAGGTGATCCACCGTCGTCGGGATGCCGGATCCCCCAAGGTCGACGGTGCGGTGCGCGCGGCGTCCGATCTGTCCCCGGAGACGGTCGTACGGCCGGTGCGCGAACGGCTCACGGCCGCGCGCGCCGCCGACCTGCTGTGGGGCGCCCACCTCGTGCTCGACGGCACCGACACCTTCGAGACGCGGACCGTCGTCGCCGCCGCCTGCGAGGCGCTCGGCGTGCCGCTGGTGTGGGGCACGGTGCAGGAGTTCGATGCACAGGTCACCGTGTTCTGGTCGGATCCCCCCGCCGGCGTCGAGCCGGTGGTGCTCGCCGACCTGTACCCGCCGCAGGCGGTCGGCACGCTGCCGACCTGCGCGGAGGTCGGGGTGCTCGGAGCGCTCTGCCTGCAGGTCGGATCGCTCATGGCGACCGAGGCGATCAAGCTCCTGACGGGTGTCGGCGAGCCGCTGCTCGGTCGCGTGCTGCTGATCGACGCGCTGCGCGCGCGGACGCGGGAGGTGCCGCTGCGGCCGAGCCTCGCCACCGGAGCGGAGCCGCACCGCGAGCGGCGCGCCGTGCCGGGCGTCGGGGATGCGGGCGACCCGGCCGTTCCGCACCTGCCGGCCACCGAGTTGTCCACCGCTCTCGCGACGGGCCTGACCGTCCTCGACGTGCGGGAGCCCGCCGAGACCGCCGCCGGCACGATCGCGGGCGCGCTGCGGCATCCGCTCGCCGAGGTGCTCGCCGATCCGGGCGCGCTCGGCACCGGCCCGTTCCTCGTCGTGTGCCAGGCGGGCGTCCGCGCCGAGCGCGCCGCCCGCGCGCTCATCGCGGCCGGGGTCACGGCGACCGTGCTCGAGGGGGGCATGGACGCCCTCCCCCACCTCCAGGACGGAGCGCACGCGTGCTGAGCGTCGAGGAGCAGCAGGCGGTCGTGCTGGCCGCCGCCGGCACGACGGAGGATGAGACGGTCGCCATCCCGGATGCCGCCGGCCGCACCCTGCGTGCACCGCTCACCGCGCGCGTGGACATCCCGGTGTTCGACAACTCCGCGATGGACGGCTTCGCCGTCCGCTACGAGGACGTCGCCGCCGCCTCGCCGGAGAACCCCGTGCCCCTCACGGTCGTCGCGGACCTGCCCGCGGGCAGCGGCCTCGACCCCGAGCTCGGCCCGGGACAGGCCGCCCGCATCATGACCGGCTCCGCCGCGCCGACCGGCGCCGACGCGATCGTCCCGTTCGAGGACACCGCCGCAGGGCTGGCGGACTCGCTCGGCGAGATCACCGTGCTCATCGCCCCCCGGCCCGGCGCGCACATCCGCCGGCGCGGCGAGGATCTGCGCACCGGCGACGTGGTCGTCCCCGCCGGCGTGCTGCTCACGCCGCTGCAGCTGAGCGCGGCGGCCGCCGCCGGTGTCACGCACGCCGTCGTCGCCCGTCGCCCGCGGGTCGCCGTCGTCTCCACCGGCGCAGAGCTGGTGCCGCCGGGACGGCCGCTGCGACGCGGGCAGATCCCGGAGTCCAACGGCGAGCTGCTCGCCGGGCTCGTCCGCGACGCGGGCGCGGAGCTCGTGCTGCGCACCACGGTCGACGACACGGACGCCGCCTTCCTCGCCGCGCTCGAGCGGGCACGCGCGGCGGGCGCCGAGATCGTCGTCACGAGCGGCGGCGTCAGCGAGGGCGCGTTCGAGGTCGTGCGAGGCGCCCTCGCCGGCAGCGACGTCTCGTTCGTGAAGGTCGCGATGCAGCCGGGGAAGCCGCAGGGCTTCGGCCGGCTCGACTTCGGCGCGCTGCTGTTCGGCCTGCCCGGGAACCCCGTCAGCTCCGGCGTCTCGTTCGAGGTGTTCGTGCGGCCGGTGATCCTGCGGATGCTGGGGCGCACCGGCATCCATCGCCCCCTGCTGCGCCTGCCGGCCGCGGTGGCGTGGAAGACCCCGCCGATCCGCCGTCAGTACCTGCCGGCGGCGATCGACCGCTCCGACCCCGGCCGGTGGACCGTGCGCCCGGCGACCGCCGGCGGATCCGGCTCGCACCTGGCCGGCGGCCTCGCCCACGCCGAGGCGTATGCGGTCGTACCGGGCGAGATCGACCGGGTCGAGGCCGGCGACCTCGTCGATGTCATGCTGGTCTCATGAGCTTCACCCATCTGGATGCCGCGGGCCACGCCCGGATGGTCGACGTGACGGCGAAGCAGCCCACCGTCCGCGCCGCCACCGCACGCGGGTTCGTGCGCTGCGCGTCCGAGGTCGTGGCGGCCCTGCGCGACGGCAGCGTGCCCAAGGGCGACGTCCTCGCCGTCGCGCGCATCGCCGGCATCCAAGGCGCCAAGCACACGCCCGCCCTGCTGCCGCTCGCGCACGTCATCGGCGTGCACGGCGCGGTGGTCGACCTCGCCGTGGTCGACGACGGGGTCGAGATCGAGGCGACGGTGCGCACGGCGGACCGCACCGGCGTCGAGATGGAGGCGCTCACGGCCGTCAGCGTCGCCGCCCTCACCGTGGTCGACATGGTGAAGGGCATGGACAAGGGCACCTCGATCGAGAACGTCCGTGTCGTCCGCAAGGAGGGCGGTCGGTCCGGCACCTGGACCCGCCCCGGCGAGGAATGACTCCCTCCGCCGTGTCGTCCTCCCCCGGCTCTCCGCCCCCTTCGGCGGTAGATGTCCCACTTCGGCGCGGTAGATGTCCCACTTCGGCGCGGTATGGATGGCTCATACCGCGCCGAAGTGGGACATGCTCACGACACCGGGCCCGAACACCCCGGACATGCCGGACGAGGACCTGCCGGGTGGAGCGATGACCCTCGGCGCGATCCTGCTCGCGGGGGGCCGCGCCACCCGGGTCGGCGGCGCGGACAAGGCGCTGTTCGAGGTCGGCGGACGGACGCTGATCGAGCGCGCGGTGACGGCGGTGACGGATGCCGGCGCGACCGGCATCGTCGCGGTCGGACCGGCGCGGGATGCCGACCTGCCCGGCGTGCGCTGGGTGCGCGAGGACCCGCCCTTCACCGGCCCGGCCGCAGCGATCGTCGCCGCCCTCGACGCCGCCGCGGCGAGCGAGTGGACGCTGGTGCTGGCCTGCGACCTGGCCCGGCCGGATGCCGCGGCGGCGCGTCTGGTCGCCGATCTCCCTCTGCTGCCGGCCGACGCCGACGGTGTCTGCCTGGCCGACAGCACCTCGCGTCCGCAGTGGCTGACCGGCGCCTACCGGACCGCAGCCCTGCGGCGGGCGGCCGCTGCCCTCCCCGACGCCGCGCGCCAGGCCTCGGTGCGGGCGCTGCTCGACGACCTCGCGATCGCGGTCGTGCGCGTGCCCGATCCCGTGGTCGCCGACGTCGACACGTGGGAGGATCTGGAACAGGCGCGCGCCGCCCACCGGCGCAGCGAAGGAGAAGAGACATGAGCGAGCACCTTCCCCCGGAGGCCCTCGACGAGTGGGGGGCGGTCCTGCGCGAGCGCCTCGGGCTGGGACCCGACGACCTGCCGATCGACGTCATCCTCGACCTCGCCGCCGACGTGGCGCGCGGCGTCGCACGTCCCGCGGCCCCCTTCAGCGCCTTCGCGGCGGGGCTGGCCGCCGGCCTGGCCGGCGGCGGAGCGGAGCACATCCGCGACGCCGTGGCCGCCGTGACGCAGCTGGCCGCCGACTGGCACGCGTCCTGATGGCGCGAGTGCGCTATTTCGCGGCGGCCGAGGAGCTGGCCGGCCGTGCCGAGGAGACGCGCGCCGAGGCGACGCTCGGCGGGCTGCGCCGGGCGCTGGCCGCCGAGCATCCCGGGCTCGGCGGCATCCTGCCCCGGTGCGCCGTGCTCGTCGCCGGCTCCCGCGTCGACGACGACACGGCGCTGGACGCCGACACGCTCGTCGACGTGCTGCCGCCGTTCGCCGGCGGGTGACCGCCGCCCCCTTCGGTTTCATCTCCGTGGAAGGGCACGGCGCGACGTGTCGCACACGCATGTCGACGGAGACGAGCCGGGTCAGCCCCCGAGTCCCTTCCAGGCGGTCGTGCCGTCGGCCTCGACCTGGCGCTTCCACACCGGCAGGGATCGCTTGATCTCCTCGATGACCTCGCGGCACACGGCGAACGCCTCGCCCCGGTGGCCGGCGGCCACGGCGATCACGACGGCCGCGTCGCCCACGGACAGACGCCCGATCCGATGGCTCACCGCCACCCGCGCGCCGGTGTCCCCGATCGCCCGCGCGGCGAGCTCGCCGAGGACCCGCTCGGCGTCGGGATGCGCGGAGTACTCCAGCGCGACGACGGCGGACGCCGCATCCGGATCGTGATCGCGCACCCGGCCGACGAAGCTCGTCTCCGCCCCGCAGGTCGCGTCTGTGACGAGCCGCAGATGCGCGGCGAGGTCGAGGGGCTCCGCGGTGATCGCCACCTGCACGACCGGCATCAGTGATCGCCCCCGGCCAGCTGTGAGACGACGTGACCGGCGATCGACAGCACCACCGGGACGCCGGATGCCACGGCCGCGGGCGATCCGGGCAGGTTCACGATCAGCGCGCCGCCGGCCACGCCGGCGAGCCCGCGGGAGAGCATGCCGGCGGGCTTCTCCGCCGCGCCGATCCGCCGCAGCTCCTCTGCGATGCCGGGCACCGTGCGTCCGATGACGCGCGCCGTCCCCTCCGGGGTCTCGTCGCGCGGCGAGAGCCCGGTGCCGCCGGTGGTCACGACCAGCTGCGCGCCTGTCGCGAGCACCGCTCGCAGCGCGGCCTCCACGCTGTCGGCGCCGTCGGGCACGACGACCGCGTCCGGGCATTCCCACCCGGCATCGCGCAGCAGCGCGACCGCGGCGGGTCCCGACGTGTCCTCGCGCCTGCCCACAGCCGCGCGGTCCGAGACCGTGATGACCGTGGCGAGCCGCATCGCTCCAGCCTAGGCCGTGTCATAACTCCGCCTCTCCCAGCGAACCGGCGCGCGAACCGCCGTGATCCCGCCGCGCCCCGCACACACGACGGCGTCCAGGAGGAGTTATGACACGCCTCGCGCCGCCGCCTCGGCGGCGCGGGTGATCCGCAGCGCCATGCCGCGGAAGATGAGGCCGTGGAACGGCAGCACGCTCCACCAGTACAGCCGCCCCGCGAGCCCGCGCGGGAAGAACACGGCACGCTGCTCGTACACCGATCCGTCGCCCTCCGGCCGCACCCACAGCTCGAGCCAGGCCAGGCCCGGAACGCGCATCTCCGCCCGCAGCCGCAGAGACCGCCCCTCGTCGAGAGCCTCGACGCGCCAGAAGTCCACAGCGTCGCCGACGGTGACGCGGGAACGGCTGCGACGTCCCCGCCGCAGCCCCACGCCGCCGACGAGCCGGTCCATCCATCCGCGCAGCGCCCACAGCACCGGCGGCGAGTACCAGCCGTTCTCCCCGCCGATGCCGACGATGACCGACCACACCCGCTCGGGCGGCGCGGTCGTCTGCTGCGTCCGCACATCCGTGAACACCGTGCGCCCGGCCCAGTCCGGATCGCTCGGCAACGGATCCGAGGGCGCACCGCCGACCTCGGCGTCCTGCCAGCTCGTCTCCACGTCGTCGGCCTCGACCCTGCCCAGCGCGAGCCGCACGGCGCGGTCGTAGGGGGTGAGTCCGCCCTCCGGTCGCGGGATCAGGGCGTCGACGTCGTGGTCCGTGATCACGCACTCGTTCTCCAGCGAGGCGATCAGCGGCCGGGCGATCGCGGCGGGCACCGGCGTCACGAGTCCCACCCACAGCGAGGCGAGCCGCGGCGTCAGCACCGGGAGCGCGGCGATCGCCCGCTGGCGCAGGCCGGCGGCGAGCGCGTACCCGTTCATCATCTGCCCGTAGCGCAGTACGTCGGGACCGCCGATGTCCACCGCGCGGTCGACATCGGCGGGCACACGCGCCGCTCCCAGCAGGTAGTGCAGGACGTCGCGCACGGCGATCGGCTGGATGCGGTTGCGCACCCACCGCGGGGCCGGCATGTACGGCAGCACCTCCGTGAGATGCCTCACCATCTCGAACGACGCCGAGCCCGATCCGATCACGACCCCGGCCTGCAGCACGAGCGCGGGGACGGGGCCGCGCAGGAAGACCTCGCCGACCGCCACGCGCGAACGCAGATGCGGTGACAGCCGCACCCCGTCGGGGTGCAGGCCCCCGAGATAGACGATCCGGCCGACGGTCCCGGCCGCGGCGGCGCCCTCGGCCACGGTGACGGCGATGCGCAGGTCGGTCTCCTCGAACCCGCGTCCGGCGCTCATCGAGTGGACGAGGTAGTACACGACGTCGACGTCCGCGACCGCGCGGGCGACGGCATCCGGGTCGTCCGCGGACCCTTCGATCGTCTCGACCCCGTCGTGCCACCCGAACGCGGCCACCCGCGCGGCGTCGCGCACGAGCACGCGCACCCGGTAGCCGGCGGCGAGCAGGCGCGGCGTGAGGCGGCCGCCGACGTATCCGGTCGAGCCGATGACGAGCACTCGCGGCGTGACGCCGTCGGCGCCCGCCTCGGCACGCAGCTCCGGTTCGACACCCGTGGGCGCGCTGAGAGTGGTCATCCGCCCACGCTAGGCGGTGTCCCGTGACGGCTCAGGGGGCTTGCGCTCCGCGCGACGAGACGCTCAGGCGTGGATCGGCGACCGCTCCAGGCGCACGATCACGCCCTTCGAGGTCGGGGTGCCGGAGACGTCGGCGACCGAGTCCAGCGGGACGAGCACGTTCGTCTCCGGGTAGTACGCCGCGATGTTGCCGCGCGGCGTGGCGTAGGCGACGAGCCGGAACACGTCGGCACGCCGCTCCTGCAGCCGCCCGTCGGGCCCGGTCCACTCCGAGACGAGGTCGACCATGTCACCGTCGGCGAAGCCGAGCGCGGCGATGTCCTCGGCGCTGATCAGCACGACACGGCGGCCGTCGTGGATGCCGCGGTAGCGATCGTCCTTGCCGTAGATGGTGGTGTTGTACTGGTCGTGCGAGCGCAGCGTCTGCAGCAGGAGACGACCGTCGGGGATGCGCGGATACTCCAGCTCGTTGACGGTGAACCGCGCCCTGCCGTCGCTCGTGGCGAACCGGCGGCCGTCGCGCGGGCCGTTGGGCAGGAAGAACGTGCGGCCCTTGTCGATGCGCCGGTCGTAGTCCTCGAAGCCGGGGATGACGTTCGCGATGTGCGCGCGGATGAGCGCGTAGTCGTTCTCCAGCGCCGCCCAGTCGGCGTGCGGGATGTTGGCGGGATGGGTGAGATGTGCGGGATCGGGGAGCCCGGTAGCGTCCACCGGGTCGCGCTCGACCTGGTGCCTGTCGACGTCCCCGCCGTGGGAGACGGCGGAGTCGGGCACCCGACCGGAGTCGCCGAACAGCAGCCCGCAGATGCGGGTGATGATCGCGACCTCGCTGAGCAGGTCGCCCGGGGGCGGGCTGAGCCGCCCGCGCGAGGAGTGCACCGCCCCCATCGAGTCCTCGACCGAGATGCGCTGCTCCTTGCCGCCGCGCACGTCACGGTCGGTGCGGCCGAGCACCGGAAGGATGATCGCGCGCTTGCCGGTGACGACGTGCGAGCGGTTGAGCTTCGTGGAGACCTCCACCGTGAGGTCCAGCTTCGCCCGCGACCGTTCGACCACCTCGGTGTCGGGGGTGGCGGAGACGAAGTTGCCGCCCAGCGCCATGAAGAACCTGGCCCGGCCGGCATCCATCGCCCGGATCGCGGCGACCACGTCGTAGCCGTGCTCCCGCGGCGACGCGAAGGAGAACTCCGCGTCCATCGCCTGAAGGAACGCCTCTGACGGCTTCTCATAGATGCCGACGGTGCGGTCGCCCTGCACGTTGGAGTGGCCGCGCACCGGGCAGACGCCGGCGCCCTCGCGGCCGATGTTGCCCTGCAGGAGCAGCACGTCGACGACGTCGCGCAGCGTCGGCACGGAGTGCTTGTGCTGGGTCAGGCCCATGGCCCAGCACACGATCGTCGACGGCGAGGTGCGCACGGCTTCCGCGATCTCGCGCAGCTCCGCCTCCGCCAGCCCGGTCGCCTCCTCGAACGAGGCCCAGGACGCCGCGGCCATCGCCCGCCGATATGCGTCGAAGCCGCTGGTGTGCGCGGCGATGAACTCACGGTCGAGCACTCCGCCGGAGCTCTCCTCGACCTCGAGCAGGTGCTTGCCGATCGCCTGGAACAGGGCCTGGTCGCCGCCCAGCCGGATCTGCACGAACCGGTCGGCGATGGGGGTGCCGCCCAGCAGCGCGCCCTTGACGGTCTGCGGGTTCTCGAACCGCATGAGACCCGCCTCGGGCAGCGGGTTCACCGCGATGATCGTCGCGCCGTTGTTCTTCGCCTTCTCGAGCGCGCTCAGCATCCGGGGATGGTTCGTGCCGGGATTCTGCCCGGCGACGATCAGCAGCTTCGCGTTGTGGATGTCCTCGATCGAGACGGTGCCCTTGCCGATGCCGATCGTCTCGGTCAGGGCCGACCCGCTGGACTCGTGGCACATGTTCGAGCAGTCGGGGAGGTTGTTGGTGCCCAGCCCCCGCACCAGCAGCTGGTACATGAACGCCGACTCGTTGGAGGCGCGGCCGGAGGTGTAGAAGATCGCCTCGTCCGGGTCGTCGAGGCCCCGCAGCGTGTCGGCGATCTCCCGCAGCGCATCGTCCCAGGAGATCGGGCGGTAGTGGGTCGCCCCCTCGTCGAGGATCATCGGGTGCGTGAGCCGCCCCTGCTGACCCAGCCACCAGTCGTCGTGCTGGCGGAGCGCGGCGATCGAGTGCTCGGCGAAGAACTCGGGCCCGACCCGGCGGAGGGTCGTCTCCTCGGCGACGGCCTTGGCCCCGTTCTCGCAGAACTCGGCGATGTGCCGGTGGTCGGTCTCCGGCCACGCGCACCCGGGGCAGTCGAAGCCGTCCTTCTGGTTGACGCGCAGCAGGGCGCGGGCGCTGCGCACCACACCGGCCTGCTCGTAGGCGATCTCCAGCGCATGCATGACGGCGGGGATGCCGACGGCGACCTTCTTCGGGTCGCCGACGCGGAGCTTGCCCTCGTCGATGTCGTGGGTCGGTGCCTTCATCGCCATGCTCCGATGGTATGCCGGCGGCGGCCTGCCTCGGCGGTGCGAAGAACGCAGAAGCTGCCGCCTTACGATGCAGCGTGGTCCGCGGTGCCCGACCCGGACCGGCGCGCGAACGCCGCCGCGACCGCCAGCGCCACCCCCGCTCCCACGAGCGCGCCGCCGAGCGTGTCGCTGGCCCAGTGCGCATGCAGGTAGGTGCGACTGAGCGCCATCGCCACCACCCACACGGTGCCGAGCAGCAGCACCCACCACCGGCGGAGCAGCACCACGGCGACCGTCGCCAGCGTCGCCGCCGCCGCGGTGTGCCCGGACGGGAACGACCCGTAGTCGCTGAGCACGAGGATGTCCTCGGGCCGCGCCCGCCCGAACAGGTGCTTGAGCACCTGCACGGCGAGCGCCGAGCCGGCCTGCGCCGCCATGAGGTACAGCGCCGCGCGGAACCGGTGCCGGACGGCCAACGCGATCGCGCCGAGCAGCGTGACGACGAGGCCGCTGACCCAGAACCCGCCGACGAGGTTCAGCGCGTCGGCGATGACGTCGAGCGCAGGATGCCGCCAGTCGCCGGCGACCGCGTTCCACCAGACGTCGACGACGAACGGCTCCGCACCGCGGGCGAGCGTCCATGCGCCGAGCGCGAACGCGAGGCCGACCAGCACCAGCCCGGGCAGCAGACGCCGCAGCGGGCGGGCGAGGGCATCCATCGCCTCATTCTGCCCGCGACGGGTCACGGGGTGAGCAGGGCGACCGTCCGCGGGCGCACGATGAGCCACAGCGCCAGCACCGCGATGACCGCGCAGCCGACCATGACCGAGGCCATCGAGGTGGCCGTGATCCCGGCATCCGCGGCGAGCCAGCCGACGAGCGGCGAGACGAGCCCGGCGACGCCGAAGTTGACCGCGCCGACGATCGACTGGGCGGTGCCGGCGGCGTTGCCGTGCCGGTCCAGGGCGAGAACCTGCACGCACGGCATCGTGAACCCGCAGCCGGTCATGAACACGAACAACGGCACGATCGTGCCCCACAGTCCCCAGCCCGCCTGGTCGGCGACGATGATGACGGCGCCGGCGACACCGAGCGCCACGGTCGAGAACGCGAGCACCCACTGCGGGCCGAAGCGCGCGGCCAGGCGCGCGGCGCTCTGCACGCCGATGATCACGCCGACCGAGTTCGCCGCGAACAGCAGCCCGTACTGCTGCGCGTCGAAGCCGTACGTCTCCTGGAACAGGAACGAGGACGCCGACAGGTAGGAGAACAGTCCGGAGAAGGCCATTCCGCCGATCACGAGCACGCCGACGAACACGCGGTCGCTGAACACGCTGCGGTATCGCTGCCAGACGGTGGTCGTGCCGCGTTCGCGTCGGCGCGCCTTCGGCAGCGTCTCGGGCAGCAGGACGATCGAGCAGGCGAGCATGAGCGCGCCGTAGACGGCGAGCACGACGAAGATGCCGCGCCACGGCATGACGCCCAGCAGCCACGACCCCACCAGGGGCGCGAGCACCGGGGCGACTCCGGTGACCAGCGCCAACCGCGAGAGCATGACGACCAGACGCTTGCCGCCGAACAGATCCCGCACGATCGCGGCGGCCACGACGCCGCCGGCGGCGGCACCGGCACCCATGAACACGCGAGCGATCCCCAGCAGCAGCAGGTCCGGGGCGATCGCCGCGGCGACGCTGGCGAGGATGTGCAGCGCGGTCACCACCAGCAGCGGCATGCGTCGCCCGATCTTGTCGCTGAGCGGGCCGACGATCAGCTGCCCCACGGCGAAGCCGATCATCGTGCCGGTCAGCGTCAGCTGGATCGCCGCGGCAGTCGTGTCGAAGTCGGCCTGCAGCACCGGGAACGCGGGCAGATACAGGTCCGTCGTGAACGGCCCGAGCGCGGTGAGCGTTCCCAGCAGGACCACCGAGACGACCCGGCGCCACGTCGGCATCGCGTCACCGGGATGCAGCATGATCGGCGCGGTCCGGGGGTTCGCGCCGAGGGTGCGGATCGCCCCGGTCACGGGGCGCGGGGCGGATTCGAGCACGACGAACACCATTCGGAAGCAGCGGGCGGAGGAGCGGTCGAAACGATTCGACAATACATCTCCGATGCTACCCGATCGCGCGCTAGGGTGGTCGCGTGACCGGGGACGAACGCCGCCGACGGCCCGTCGTGGTGACTCTGGCGGTGATCCTGGTGACCATCAGCGGCGTCATCGACACCGGCATGGGCATCCTCATCCTGCTCAGTCGTTACCAGGTGGACGCAGACGACGTGCTGACCGTGTCGCTGCTCGGGGCTGGCGTCATCCTGTTCGGCCTGCTCACCCTCGCGGTCGCATCCGGCATCGCTCGCGGCAGCCGGCTGTCACGCCTGCTGGTCACGCTGTACCTGGCCGTCGAGCTCCCGCTCCACCTGATCACGATCATCGCGACCGACCCGTGGGACTGGTCCTCGACGCTCGACATCGTGCTCGATCTGGCGCTGCTCGCTCTGCTGTGGGTGCCGCCGGGCTCACGTCACTTCACGTCTCGCGCGCCGGCGCCCGATCCGCTCACGGCCTGATCGCCGCGAGCGCGCGCCGCACGAAGCGGAGGTGGAGCAGACGCACCACCTCGATCAGCGCGATGGCCAGGATCGTGTAGCCGGTCAGTGCGTACGCCGCCGGTTCGCCGGGGTCGGTGAGCTGGAAGAACACTGTCGCCAGCGGGATCGTGAACAGCGCCGTCAACGCGATGAACATGCCCCCGATCACGATCACCTTGTAGCGGTTGAGGGGGCGGGACAGGATCGAGAGGATCCAGATCCCCACGATCGCCAGGATGATCGTCGACCCGGTGCGCAGCTGGTCCATGTCCACGTCGAGCGAGCGAGCCGTCAGCGTGTACGCCGTCAGCGTCAACGCGATGACGACGCCCGCGGGGATCGCGAACGACAGCGACCGCCGCAGGAACCCCGGGATGTACCGCCGCGCGTTCGGCATGAGCGCGAGGAAGAACGCGGGGATGCCGATCGTCAGGCCGTCGGTGATCGACAGCTGTCGCGGCAGGAACGGGAACTCCAGCACCAGCGCCCCGAACAGGATCGCGAGCCCGGTCGCGTACGCCGTCTTGGTCAGGAACAGCATCGAGACCCGCTCGATGTTGGCGATGACCTGGCGCCCCTCGGCGACGACGTCGGGCAGGTGCGAGAACCGGCCGTCCAGCAGCACGAGCCGGGCGACGGCCTTGGTGGCCGCGGCCCCGGAGTTCATGGCGATGCCGATGTCGGCGGTCTTGATGGCGAGGGCGTCGTTGACGCCGTCGCCGGTCATCGCCACCGTGTGGCCGCGGCTCTGCAGAGCGGTGACCATGTCCTTCTTCTGCTCCGGCGTCACCCGGCCGAACACGGTGTGGGTCTCGAGCACGTCGGCGAGGGCTTCCGGGTCGGCGGGCAGCGTGCGGGCGTCGTATCCCTCGTCGACCGCCACGCCGACCTGCCGCGCGATGGCTGCGACCGTACGGGGGTTGTCGCCGGAGATGATGCGGATGCCGACCCCCTGCGCGGCGAAGTAGGCGAGCGTCTGCGCCGCGTCGTCACGCACCTGCTCGCGGAAGGTGACGACCACGGCGGCCACCGTGCCGGGCGGCAGCCGCTCGGCCGCCACGTCGTCGTCGGTGAGCTCCGCCGGGCTGTGACCGAGAACCAGCGTGCGCAGCCCGCTGGCGGCCAGGACGGTGACGGCCGCACCCAGCGGGTCGCCGGGGACGGTCGCGCGCGCGCCGAAGACCATCTCCGGCGCACCGAGCACCCAGGTGCCGACGCCCGCGAACGACACCGCGCTCCACTTCCGCGCCGACGAGAACGAGATCGTGCGCACCGTGGCCAGCCCGGGGTCGGCGAACCCGTCGCGCAGGCAGCGCGCCGTCGCGTTGGCGTCCGGAGCGGCCCCGTACCAGCCGAGCACGTCCCGCCAGCCGGCCGTCGCACCGGGGAGCTCGTGCGTGTCGTCGAACTCGATGTCGCCACGGGTGAGCGTGCCCGTCTTGTCCAGGCACACGACGTCGACGCGGGCCAGCCCTTCGACGGCGGGCAGCTCGTTCACCAGCACCTTCTTGCCCGCGAGCTTGGCCGCCCCGACCGCGAACGCGATCGAGGTCATGAGCACGAGGCCCAGCGGGATCATCGCGGTCAGCGAGGCGATGGTGTTGACGACCGCCTGCACCCACGTGCCGTCGGCGAACACGCGCTGCCAGCCGCCGGCCACCTGCACCTGGGCGTTGAGCACCAGCAGGCCGATCGGTCCGATCCCCCAGCTGACCCACCGCAGGACGCGGTTGATCGAGGTGCGCAGCTCGCTGCCGACCATCGAGAACCGCTTGGCCTCCGCCTGGAACGCGTTCGCGTAGGAATCGGCGCCGACACGGATCACCCGCGCCGTCCCCTCGCCGGCGACGACGACCGAGCCCGACAGCGCCTCGTCGCGGGGTCGTTTGTCCACGGCATCCGATTCGCCGGTGAGCATCGACTCGTCGATCTGCAGGCCGTGCGAGTGCACGACCTGGGCGTCGGCGGGGACCTGATCGCCCGCGCGCAGCACGAGCAGATCGTCCATGACGACCTCTGCGGGGGCGATCTCGGTCTCCGCGCCGTCGCGGCGCACCCGCGCCTGCGGAGCGTTCAGCAGGGCGAGCCGGTCGAGCGCGAGCTTCGCGCGGAACTCCTGCACGCTGCCGATGATCGCGTTCGCGACCGCCGACAGGCCGAACAGCGCGTCCTGCCACCGGCCGACCAGCAGCAGCACGAGGAAGCACGCCCCCACGATCCCGTTGAACAGGGTGAACACGTTCGCGCGGACGATGCTGCCGATCGAGCGGCTGGTGTCCGAGCGGAACTGGTTCGTCCGCCCTTCGGCGGTGCGAGCCGTCACCTCCCCCGCGGTCAGGCCCTCGGCGTCCGCATCGGTCGTGCGCACCCCGGCCGACTCCCCCGCACCCATGCGCACACCCTATCCAACGACCGGGACGCCGCCCTGGCGGCCCTCGCCGCTGCGACGGGGACGCCGCGTCTCAGCCCTTCGTCGCGCCCGAGAGCAGACCGCGCACGAAGAACCGTTGCAGCGCGAAGAAGACGATCAGCGGCACGACGATCGAGATGAACGCGCCCGCGGACTGCAGGTACCACTTGTTGCCCCACGATCCGGACAGCGAGTTCAACGTCTGGGTCAACGGCAGCGACGAGCTCGGCGCGAAGATCGTGGCCACGAGCAGGTCGTTCCACACCCACAGGAACTGGAAGATCGCGAACGAGGCGATCGCCGGCATCGCCAGCGGCACGATCATGCGGAAGAAGATCTGGCCGTGGCCGGCGCCATCGACGCGCGCCGCCTCGATGAGCTCGCCCGGGATCTCGCGGATGAAGTTGTGCAGCAGGAAGATCGCCAGCGGCAGCGCGAAGATCGAGTGCGCGATCCACACGGTGGCGAAGCTGTGGTCGACGTCGCGCAGCCCGAACCCGGGGAAGATGTTGACGTCGCCGATCGTCAAGCCCTTGGAGAACAGGCTGAGCAACGGCACGAGCGCCATCTGGATGGGCAGGATCTGCAGCGCGAAGACCGCCACGAACAGGAAGCTGCGGCCGCGGAACGGGATCCAGGCGAACGCGTAGGCGGCGAGGGACGCCAGCGCGATCGGGATGACCGTGGCCGGGATCGAGATCGCCAGCGAGTTGATGAACGACTGACCGAGCGTCAGCGCGGTGCCGCCGGCGGTGAGGGCGTCGACGTAGTTCTGCAGCGTGAAGCTGGGATCGACGAAGACCGTCCACCACCCCGTCGAGTTGGAGTCGGCGCCGGGGCGGAAGGAGGTGACGAACAGCCCGAAGGTGGGAATCGTCCACACGACCGCGATGATGACCGCGATGAGGGTCGCACGCCTGGAGGTGAGCCGCTTGTGCGCCTCGCTCTCGCTGCGGCGCGCGCGCCGTGCCTCGTCGCGGACGGCCTTGCGGCCGAGCGTGGGGACGGTGTCGATGGAGGCCATCAGCGGATCTCCTCTTGCTTGCGCATCTGGCGCACGTTGTAGACGATGAGCGGCACCACGAACAGGAACAGCACCACGGCCAGCGCCGAGGAGTGCCCGTAGCTCTGGTAGCGCTGCTGCTGGTTGACCATCTCGAACGCCAGCACCGTGGAGTTGGAACGCCCGCCGGTCATCACGGCCACGATGTCGTAGACCTTCAGCGAGGCGATGGTGATCGTGGTCACGACGACGATCAACGACGAACGGATGCCGGGGACGGTGACGCTGCGGAACCGTTCCCAGGCGTTGGCGCCGTCGAGCTGCGCCGCCTCGAGCTGCTCCGTGGGCACCGCCTTGATGGCCGCCGACAGCACGACCATCGCGAAGCCGGTCTGGGTCCAGATGAACACGGCGAGCAGGCAGAAGGTGTTGATGAGCGGCTGCGCGTCGAGCCAGCCGACCGGCTGCCCCCCGAACATCGTGATGATCGCGTTGAGCAGGCCGATCTGCTGGCCCTGCCGGTAGTCGTAGATGAACTTCCAGATGATGCCGGCGCCCACGAAGGAGATCGCGTACGGCATGAAGACGAAGACCTTCAGCACCTTCTCCCCTCGGGCCCGGTCGATGAAGGCGGCGTACGCGAGACCGATCGTGGTCGAGAAGACGGGCGCGACCACAGCCCAGATCAGCGTGTTGATGACCGACCAGAAACCGTCGGCGTTGGTGAAGGTCCAGATGTAGTTGTCGAGCCAGACGAAGGTCGATCCGGTCTTGTCGAAGAACGACTGGAAGATCGTGGAGATCGCCGGATAGATGAGGCCGACCAGCAGCAGGGTCGCCGCGGGGGCGAGGAAGACGATCAGCTGGAACACGTAACCCGCTCCGCCGCGTGCGCGATAGTCGGCGAAGAAGAGCAGCACGCCCGCGAACAGACCGATTGCGACGACGTAGACGACGGCGTTCTGGTACGGCCGCAGCAGCAGGAAGGCGAGCACCGGGATCAGGATGCTGGCTGCCAGGCGCAGCCAGAAGTACCCGCGTCCGGCGCGCGGCGCGTACTCGATGAGCACGAGCACCGCGGCGACGACGACGGCGAACACCATGAGCACGATCGGGATCTGCAGCAACGGGTTCAGGTCGCCCAGCCAGATGAAGAAGCTGTTGAGCGAGAAGCCGATCGTGGTGGGCGAGGCGTTCGGGTTGCCGGTGCCGGTCAGCAGCAGCACGAGCGTTGCGACCAGGCCCACCGCGCCCACTATCGCGACGATTCCCGCGGCTCGACGGCCCCCACGCGAGGCCACTGCATTCGCCGCGGTCTGAGTGACCGGCGGTGCGTCCTTGGATGTCGATGTCGTCGTCGACATGTCCTCCCCTTGTCTCGAGAGCCCCGGCTCGCCGGGAGAGCGGTGAGGCCGCCCGTCACCGGGCGACCCCACCGTCCGTCACCGGATCAGTTGTCGTACCCCGCCTGGATGGCGGCCAGCACATCGTCGGTCGGTGTGCCGTCGATCCAATTGACCATGCCCTTCCAGAACGATCCCGACCCCACCGTCGCCGGCATCAGGTCGGATGCGTCGAAGCGGACGACCGTGTTGGGATCCTGCAGCGTCTCCATCGCCTCGGTGAGGAACTCGCTGGACGCCAGCGACGCGTCGGCGTTCTTGTTGGCCGAGATCACTCCCCCGAGCTTGACGCGGGCGTCGGCGAAGTCGGGGCTGGACATGTACTCCAGCACCTGCTCCACCGCATCGGAGTCGGTGAAGGCCGCGACGAACTCCCCACCGGCCTCCACGTAGGTCTGGTCGCTGTCGCTGAAACCGGGCAGCAGGAAGGCGTAGACGTCGCCGTCAGGCGCAACCGTGGGAGTCTGCCCGTCCGCGGTGGTCACGTCGAGGAAGTTCGACGAGAGGAACGACGCCTGATGCGTCAGGGCGCACGTGCCGTCGGCGACCTTGGCAGCGACGTCGGCGAAGGCGGTGGAGTTGATGCTCTTCACGTCGCCGAAGCCCGCGTTGACGTAGTTCGGGTCGAGCAGGATGGTGCCCAACGTGTCGAACGCCTCCTTGATCGGGGCATCGGTGAACGTCACGTCCCCGGCGACCCACTGGTCATAGACGTCGGGGCCCGACTGGCGCAGCACCAGGTCCTCGATCCAGTCCGTGCCCGGCCAGCCGGAGGCATCGCCGGAGCTGAATCCCGCACACCACGGCGCGGATCCGGTCTTCTCCTGGATCGTCTGGGTCAGCGTCATCAGCTCGTCCCAGGTCGTCGGCACCGAGACGCCCCATTCCTCGAACTTCTTCGGCGAGTACCAGACGTAGCCCTTGACGTTGGCGAGCATCGGCGCGGCGTAGAAGGTGCCGTCGACGGTGCCGTACGTCTTCCAGTCGCTGGACCAGTTCTCGTCGACGTTGTCCTCGACGGCCTGCGAGGCGGGGAGCACATCGCCGGTGGCGACGAGGCTGGCCAGCAGGCCGGGCTGGGGCACGATCGCGATGTCGGGGGCCGAGCCGCCGGTCACCTTGGTGACGATGTTCCCTTCGAAGCTCTTGTCGCCGGTGTACACGACGTTGATGCCGGTGTCGGCGGTGAACTGCTCGAAAGCCTGATTGAGCAGGTCGGCCTCGGAGCCGGTGATGCCGCCGGAGATCTCGACGGTGTCGCTCCCGGTCGAGCTGCTGCTCGAGCTCTCCGCGCATCCCGCGAGCGCCAGCCCGGCGACGCCGGCGAGGGCGATCGGGGCCAGGAGGCGGCGTTGCTGTGTTCTGAGCATGTGATTCCTCTCTTCATTGAGTGTCGGAGTGCATATCCGTCACATCAGATCCACTCAGGAACCGATTCCATGTAACGGTATTGGAACCGGGCAGCGATCACAATACAGAGGGATCACAACTCGGTAAAGGCCGATATGGGAGCGCTCCCGACCCAGTCCTCAGCGGTGGGAGCGCTCCCGCAAATAGACATCAAGAATGGAACCGGTTCCCGATATGTCGACGAGAGCGCTACCATGTGTCCAGCGGATCCGGCAACCGCTGACAAGGGGCATGCGATGAGCGGGATCGCCGAGGTGGCGAGGCTGGCAGGCGTGTCGAAATCGACGGCGAGCCGAGCCCTCAGCGGAGCCGGTTACGTCTCCGCGCAGACGCGGAGCCGGGTCGCCGATGCCGCGTCCTCACTGGGATACGTGCCCTCCACCGCCGCGCAGAGCCTCGCGACCGGACGCACGCAGAACGTGGGCGTCGTGATGCCCTACGTCACGCGATGGTTCTTCGCCGAGGTGCTGGAGGGCATCCAGTCCGCCCTGCTCCGCCGGGGCTACGACCTGACCCTCTACAACGGGTCTCCGGGATCCGCGAGCCGCCGACGAGCCTTCGACGAGGCGCTGATCCGCAAGCGGTTCGATGGTCTGATCGCGGTCGGACTCGAGCCCCCGGGAGACGAGCTCGACCGACTTCTCGCCCTGGGCAAGCCCGTGGTCCGAGTCGTCGGCACGGACGATCGCGCCCTCACGGTGGGTCTGGACGACCTGGATGCCGGCCGGCGGGCCACCGAGCACCTGCTCGCGCTCGGCCACCGCCGGGTCGTCTTCGTCGGCGCGGCCGGCACCGCTCGCCGGCCGCACGTCGAGTCGGCCCGGCTGACCGGATACCGGGACGCGATGGCCGAGGCGGGGCTCGACGACGAGATCCGCCACGTCCCCTCGGCGCTGTCGATGCCCGACGGCTATGCGGCCGCGGTCGATCTGCTCAGCGACGTCCGCTCGCGCCCCACCGGCATCGTCGCGGTGTGCGACGAGGTCGCGGTCGGCACCATCGTCGCCGCGCGACGCCTCGGCATCCAGGTCCCGGCAGCGCTGAGCGTCATCGGCATCGACGATCACGAGTACGCGGACATGTTCTCGCTGACGACGCTCCGTCAGGTCCCGCGCGAGCAGGGCACACAGGCGGTCGACCTGTTGATGGCGCGTCTCGACGACGCGGACGCCGCCCTGGCCTCGATCAGCCTCAAGCCGCGGCTGATCGTGCGCAGCTCGACCGCGGCGCTCGGCCGCGGGGCGATCCCCCGTCCCGAAGGCTCCTGAGCCCCGGGACGAGGGATCGCCCCGCTCTCTCAGCTACGACGGCGACCGACCGTCAACGTGCGCGCACCCGCGCCGACCGCCAGCAGCAGCACCGCGAGAGCCAGCGTCCCAGAGAGGTCGCCGTAGGCGCCGCCGGTGGCCGCCAGCTGGCCGATCGTGATCGTCTCCCAGCCGATGACGTTGCCCGACGCGTCCTGCACGACCAGGCGGTGCGTGCCGGTGACGCCGGCGGGCAGAGTCACCCGGATGTCTCCCGTCACGTCCACCTGCTGCCAGCCCAGCGAGATGGGATCGGAGTGCAGCCACGCCGTCACCCACTGGCCGCTGTACTGCGTGCCGACGTGGACGGTGAGCACCCCGCCCGGCACGAACTCGCCGGAGACCACCGTGATGCCGTGCTCGAGGTCGGAGGTCAGGTCGGCGTCCGCCGCCGGCGACTCCACGCCGTCGGTCGGCGCGAGCGAGCCGCCGTCGGTGTCCGTACCGGAACCGGAGTCACCGTCCGAGTCTCCCGGCTCCGTCGGTTCCGCGGCTGCGGCTGTCACGGTGACCGGGACGTGGATCTGGGTCCCGCTATCAGGAGCCGTCAGCAGCACCTCGATCTCTCCCGCCGCCTCGGTCGGAACGGAAAGCTCCACCGTGGCGGCGCCGTCGGTGACCGTGAGGGGAGCGTAGACCGTGTCGCCGATCGATGCTTCCAGCGTGGTGTTGGCCGGCGAGCCCAGCGAGGTCAGGTTCAGACCCGACACCTGGAACGTCAGCGTCGAACCGGCCCCGACCGAGTCCGGCACTCCGGTCACCTGCGCGCTCCTGCTCGAGAAGTCCGGCGAGATGCCCGGGTTCTCCTGCAGGTACGAGATCCAGGCGTCGCGATCGATCAGACCCGAGTCGCGGGTGTCGGTCCCCTCCGCCAGCACGGTGAAGTTGTCGCCGCCCTGCAACAGGAAGCTGAACGAGCCGACCCGGTAGTCCGCATCCGCTTCGATCGGCACGCCGTCGACCCAGATGCCTGTGATCCGCGAGCCGCGCTCCGCCGACGCGTCATAGGTGTACGACACGTTCGACGACAGCCCCAGCGCCAGATACGGCCGCGACGAGCCGTCCGGCTGCCACTGCTGCTCGAGCACCTCCTTGAACTGCGCGCCCGTGATCGTGGTCGTCCACAGGTTGTTCACGAACGGCAGCACCGCATTGGCCTCCGCATACGTGATCACGCCGTCCTCGCCGTACAACAGCTCGGCACGCAGGCCGCCCGGGTTCACGATGCCGATCTCGGCCCCGCCACGAGACGAGTCCGACAGGCTGGACACGAGGGAGTCGGCCACCAGGTTGCCCAGCGTCGACTGGCTCGCGCGGTCGTCGCGGCTGCCGCCGGTCCACACGCCGTCGACGTAGCTGCCGCCGGCGTACGCGGTGGTGATGTCCGAGGTCACCGAACCCACGGGGGTGTCGCCGACCTCCGACGCCTCGGCCAGCGCGGCGTCCACGATCTGCGCGACCTCGGCGACCCGCGGATATGCCGCCGTCAACGACGCGTCCTCGGTCGTGGTCCGGGCGACGTTCTGCGCCGCGTACGAGACCACCTCGCCGGTACCCGAGTCCACGGTGAGCACGATCTGACCGATGTTCTCGCCGTAGCTGCCGGTCTGCAGCACCGGACGGGTCTTGCCGTCCTCGCCGGGCACCGGCGCGTCCCACACGTACTCCTTGTGGGTGTGCCCGTTGAAGATCACATCGACCGCGGCGGACGTGTCGGTGACGATATTCGCGAACGCGCCGCCGGCGGCCACCTCTTCGTCCAGGGTCGCCCCTTCCGGCGTCCCGTCGACGGCGCCCTCGTGGTACTCCGCGATGATGACGTCGGCCTCCCCGTTCGACGCGTCCCCGTCGCTCAGCTGCGACGCCACGCGATTGACCGCCTCGACGGGATCGCCGAAGTCGATGTCGGCGATGCCGCCCGGCGACACCAGCGATGCCGTCTCCTCCGTGACCGCGCCGATCACCGCGACCGTGAGGCCGTCGACCTCGAAGGTCGCGTACTCCGGCAGCACCGGCGTCGTCGTGCCCTTCGCATAGACGTTCGCGCCCAGGTACGAGAAGTCCGCCTCATCCGAGACGCGGCCCAGCAGATCGTCCAGACCCTTGTCGAACTCATGGTTGCCCACCGCCGAGGTCTGCAGATCCAGCGCATTCAACACGTCAAGGGTCGGCTGGTCGTCGGCCACGGCCGAGGCGAACAACGACGCCCCGATGTTGTCGCCATCGGAGAGGAACAGGGTGTTGTCCTCGCCGTACTCCGCACGCAGCTGCTCGATCGTGCCGGCGAACTTCACGGTGTCGCTGTCGATCCGACCATGGAAGTCGTTGATGTTCAGCAGGTTCAGCTCGACCGTCGATGCGTCGTCGGCGCCGAAGTCGACGCCGACGACCACGGGGTCGTGATCGCTGGAGCGGTACGGCGACTCGTCGTAGAAGCTCGTGACGTTGTAGTTGTACCGGCTGTACTCCAGCGCGATCGACTCACCCGAGTTGATGTTCCAGACGTCGGCGCCGGTCACCAGCCCGGCGGCATCGGCGGAGGCGAGGATGTGGTCCAGTGAGCCGCTCTGGCCGTCGTAGGAGTAGGTGTGCTCGTCGGTGTACGTGGAGCCGAGGTCGATGTAGCCGGCCTCGTAGAGCACCTGCATCGGGTCTTCCTCGGTGTAGGAGTTGAAGTCGCCGAGCAGGAACACGTCGTCGGTGCCCATGTCGTCGGTCAACTGGTCGGCGAAGGCGACCAGGGCCGTCGCCTGCCCCACGCGGGCAGCGTTGGACGCACCCTGCCCATCGCCCTGATCCGCGTTCTCACCGGTGCCCGAGCCCTTCGATTTGAAGTGGTTCACGATCGCGATGAAGGCGTCGTCATCGCTGCCGCCGGCGGGTTCGAATGCCTGCGCCAACGGATACCTGGCGTTCTCGAACGCCGCGTCGACGTCGATCACGGACTCACCCACCGGCTCGACCGCGGCCTTCTTGTAGATGAAGGCGGTGCGGATCACGTCTTCGCTGGCCGGCAGCGTGGTCGGCGAAGGCACATACGCCCACTCGTCGGATCCCAGCGCGGCATTGAGCGCGTCGACCAGTGTCGCCAGGGCCGCGTCGCGGGACTGCCCGTCGACGATCGCCGAGTTCTCGATCTCCTCCAGCGAGACGACCTCGGCGCCGAGCGCATTGATCGCCGCGACGATCTTGGCCTGCTGCCTGGCGAGGCTCTCGGCATCGGCCGCGCCCCGCACGGCCGGGTCGGAACACGTGTTGACCGTGATGTGGTTGCCGTCGCGGTCGTCGTAGTAGGAGCACGTGGCGCCGGCGGCGACCGCGTCCTCGCCGGTCGTGGTGAAGTAGTTCAGCACGTTGAAGCTGGAGATCTGGATGTCACCGCCCACGTCTTCGGGTGCCGCGGTGCGCGTGTTCTCGAATGTCGCGGGCTGCACCGTAGCGGCGTTGTCGACCGTGAGCCGCTGGGTCGGCTGGAAGCTCCATGCGCTGTTGCGGTACTCGACGATCACGGGCTGGGTGAAGGTCACCGCAGCGCCGACACGGACCGGATCGGCGGTGGACAGGTAGGGCAACGCGATCGATTTGTTGGCCGCGGAGTTGAAGTTGAGGGAGGAGCCGTCATCGAGCGTGACCTGTCGCGCCGCGTTGTCGGCCACGACGGCGTCATATTGCTCGGTACCCGGCTGCGCGACGTCGGTCGGGGTCAGCAACGGCGAGGTTCCCGCCGCCAGGCCGATCGAGCCGTAATAGTTCGTGTCGTAGGTGTCGCTGACGGTGAACTCGCCCTGCGGCGCGACCAGCATCCCCTCGAGCGTCTCGCGCTGGGCATCGGTCGTCGGCCAGGCGACCTCGGCTGCCGTGACGGCTGCCGCATCCTCGGCCAGAACCGTCACGTTCGCGGCCGTCGGGCTGATCTCCGTCGTGCCGTTGTATTCGCTGACCGGTCCGGTCACCTCGACGTAGTCGCCGATCTGCACCTTGGCGACGGCGGACGATCCGTACACGAAGATCGCGTCGGACGAGGTGTGTGTGTCGAGATCGAGGTCCGACCCGGTTCCCGGGGTCTGGATGTAGAAGCCGTTGTATCCGCCGGAGGGGTACGCCGCCGTGACGATGCCCCGCGTGGTCACGGTCTGCCCGGCCAGGGGGCTGGTCTCGCCCGTTCCCTGGATCTCGGAGATCGCGGTGACCGTGCCGTCGCTCGGATCCGTCGTCTCCGGACTGCTCGGATCCGTCGGCTCCGTCTCCGAGGTCGCGCTCGATGCCTGCGGGGTCACCTCGGTCGCGTTGCTGAAGTCGGCGGAGTTGTCGTCGGTGTCGGCGAATTCGGTGCGCACGAGCGAGTTGGGCACGCTGTTGGCCCCTTCCACGGTGGCTGCCGCGGTCTCGAAGGTGTTCGACGTGCCGTAGCCGAGCAGATCGACGACACCATCCGCCCCGACGCTCGATCCGGCGGCGAGAGCCAGACCGGTCGTGGTGCTCGCCAGGATCAGCGTGCCGGTGGTGCCTGAGGGGTTCAGGCTCGTGCTCGACAGATCGGCGTCCGGCAGTTCGGCCCCGTTGGAGCCGTTGCCGGGCAGGCCGATCAGGTAGTGGTCGCCGGCTTCGATCGTGCCGCTGAGCGCCAGGATGTTGGCCGAGCTCGCCGCTGCGGTGCTCGTCGCCGAGCGATACTGCAGCGACCAGCCGTCGAGGCTTTGCGCGGCGTCTCCCGCGTTGTAGAGCTCCACGAACTTGTTCGTGTAGACAGCGTTGGCGCTGCCGCCTTTGAGGTAGGCCTCGTTGATGATCACGTCGGCGCCGCTCGCGGCGGCTGCAGGCAGCGGCGCGAGCACCGCCGCGCCGATGACCGCGCCGAGAACGACGGCGAGGCGCGAGCGAAGGCGTCTTTGCTGGGAAGCAAACATGAGTCTCCTGGGGATTCCTGATGTGGGCGTTCCCGAGCGTAGGAGACCGAATTTTGCGGACGTGAACACGGGTGTGTCCGGGAGATGAACACTGTCGCGCGCGCGTCCTGGACGCCGACGGGGTATCCGGACGCTCGAAGGCCCCCGGATGCACGCGGCATCCGGGGGCCTTCGAGGAAGGAACGAGCCTTACTTGAGGGTGACCGTCGCGCCGGCCTCTTCGAGAGCGGCCTTCGCCTTGTCGGCGGCCTCCTTGTTCGCGCCCTCCAGGACGGCCTTGGGGGCACCGTCGACGACGGCCTTGGCCTCGCCGAGGCCGAGCGAGGTGAGCTCGCGGACGACCTTGATGACCTGGATCTTCTTGTCGCCGGCGGCCTCGAGGATGACGTCGAAGGAGTCCTTCTCCTCGACCTCTTCGGCGGGGGCGCCACCGGCCGGGGCGCCGGCAGCGGCGACCGCGACGGGGGCGGCAGCGGTGACCTCGAAGGTCTCCTCGAACGCCTTGACGAACTCGCTGAGCTCGATCAGCGTGAGCTCCTTGAACGCGTCGAGCAGCTCCTCGGTGCTGAGCTTTGCCATGATGATTCTCCTTGATTGGGGTTTTCGTCAGCCGGGCCCGATTCAGGCCGCGGTCTCCTGCTTCTCGCGCAGCGCGTCGACCGTGCGCACGGCCTTCGACAGCGGGGCGTTGAATAGATAGGCAGCGCCGAACAGCGAGGCCTTGAAGGCGCCGGCGAGCTTCGCCAGCAGGACTTCACGGCTTTCGAGGTCGGCGAGCTTGTTGACCTCATCCGCGCTCAGAGCGGCACCGTCGAAGTAGCCGCCCTTGATCACGAGAAGAGGGTGTGCCTTGGCGAAGGCACGCAGACCCTTCGCGACGGAGACCGGGTCACCGTGCACGAACGCGATGGCCGACGGACCCTTCAGGTCCTCGTCCAGCGCCGTGATCCCCGCGTTGTTCGCGGCGATCTTGGTCAGCGTGTTCTTCACCACGGCGTACTCCGCGTCCTGACGGATGCTGTTGCGGAGCTCCTTGAGCTCGGCAACCGTCAGCCCGCGGTACTCGGTCAGCAGAACGGCAGTCGAGTCCTCGAAGTTCTTCGTGAGCTCGGCGACCGATGCGTCCTTCTGCGCCATGGCCACTCCTTGTGTATACGAGGCGCACCGCGGTGGCGGCGCGCCGGCCGGGACCAGGTGCTCCGCAACGAGAAAAGCTCCGGCGCAAGCGCACGGAGCTTCGGCCCGGAATCCCGGAGAATCGTTCGTGTCACCTGCGCGGGCCCCTGCACTGCAGAGCTTCGATCGTCGTCCGCTTGCGCGCACGCCGATGACCGGCGGTCTTTGGCTTCCCCCATTCTAGCCCGCCCCAGCCGCATCCCCAAATCCCGCGGGGGTGTCGCGCGGAGCGAGGCGGCACGGCGCGCGTATGGTCGGAGGGTGACCCCGGAGTTGACCGCCCGCATCGTCGCGGACTCGCGCGACAGGGTCGCCTGGCTGCGAGCACGCTCGCGCGGGATCACCGCGACCGACGTCGCGACGCTCACCAGCGAGCGCGCGATCGGGCGTGCGGCCGATGCGAAGCTCGGCGGCACGCGCTTCGCCGGTAACGCCTACACCGACCACGGGCGGCGGCGCGAGCCCGAGATCGCCGCGTGGGTGGCGGCGACGCACGGCATCCACCCCTCGAGCGCGCTGTTCCACGCCGTGGCCGAGAAGCGCCACCTCGCGACACCCGACGGGATCGGGATGGATGGCGAGGGCCGGCTGACCCTGGCAGAGATCAAGACGACGAACAAGGCGTGGCGCTCGATCCCCCGCGGCTACCTGCGACAGGTGTGGTGGCAGCAGTACGTGCTCGGCGCGGAGCGCACGCTCGTCGCCTGGGAGCAGCACGACGGCTTCGTGCCCGTCGACGACGAGCCGCGTTGCGCCTGGGTCGATCGAGACGACGCCGAGATCGCGTCTCTGGTGACGCTGGCGACCCGTCTCATCGACGAGCTCTACCGGCGGACGCAGCTCGCCCGGCAGACGGCGCCCCCGCGGCGTTCCGAGGGGTACCGGGCGCTCGCTCTCGCCGACTGAGCCGTCTTTGGTTGACAGTCATCAAACATCGGTCATATAGTTGACCTAATTCAACTTTTGACTCTCGTCAACTTCGAAAGGCCTCCATGTCCTCCTCCGCCGCCACGGCCGTCGCCCCGGCGAAGACGACACGTCACGTGCTCGAAGCGCTCGTCGGGCTCCTGCTCGGCATGTTCGTCTCGATGCTCGCCTCGACGGTCGTCTCGTCCTCCCTGCCCGTCATCGTGCACGACCTGTCGGGCTCGCAGAGCTCCTACACCTGGGTCGTGACGGCCACGCTCTTGACCACGGCGATCTCGACGCCCGTCTGGGGCAAGCTCGCCGACCTCTACAACCGCAAGTTCCTGTTCCAGCTGGCCATCGTCGTCTTCGTGGTCGCGACGGCGGTCGCCGGCTTCTCGCAGACGCCCGAGATGCTCATCGCCTGCCGCGCGGTGCAGGGCCTCGGCGCCGGTGGTCTCGCCGCCCTCAGCCAGGTGCTGATGGCGGACATCATCAGCCCCCGCGAGCGGGGCCGGTACATGGGCCTGTTCGGCGCGGTCATGGCCGTCGCCACCGTCGGCGGCCCCCTGCTGGGCGGGGTCATCACCGACGCCTGGGGCTGGCGCTGGAACTTCTTCGTCGCCCTGCCCTTCGCCGTCGCCGCGCTGATCATCGTGCAGCGGACGCTGAGGCTGCCGACGCGCCCGAAGCAGAAGACGAGCATCGACTACCTCGGCATCGTGCTGCTGGCCGCAGCCGTCTCGCTGCTGCTCATCTGGGTCACCATGGCCGGCTCCGAGTTCGACTGGTGGAGCGCGGCCACCGTGTGGATGGTCGGCGGCGCGATCCTCGCCACCGTGCTGTTCATCGTCGTGGAGCTGCGCTCCAAGGAGCCCCTGGTCCCGCTGACGATGTTCCGCAACCGCACCTTCACGCTCGCGGTCGTCGCCTCGATCTCCACCGGCATCGCGATGTTCGGCGCTGCCGTGTACCTCAGCCAGTACATGCAGCTGGCGCGCGGGGCGACACCGACTCAGGCGGGGCTCATGACGATCCCGATGATCGGCGGCCTGCTGCTGAGCTCGATCGTGGTCGGTGCTCTGATCACGCGGTGGGGACGCTGGAAGCCGTTCCTGATCGTCGGTTCGCTGCTGCTGATCGCCGGCTCCTCGCTGCTGTCCACCATCCACTACGACACGAACTTCGTCGTGGTCTCCGTCTACATGTTCCTGCTGGGAGCCGGCGTCGGCATGACGATGCAGAACCTCGTTTTGGTGGTCCAGAACACCTCGAAGCCGACCGAGATCGGCGTCGCGAGCTCGGGGGTCACGTTCTTCCGGAGCCTCGGCGGCACGATCGGCACCGCGCTCATGGGCGCCGTCGTGGCGGCCATGGTGCCCGACCTGCTCAGCCAGCGCGCCTCCGACGTCACGGCAGCGCTGGCCACGCTCGGCGACCAGGCGCAGACCTGGGCGGCGACACTGCAGTCCGGCTCGCTCCCCGAGGTCTCTGCGATGCCCGACGCGCTGCGGGTCATCTTCGAGGACGTCTACGCAGGCGGCATCTCGCACGCGTTCCTGATCGCGGTGCCCTTCGCTATCCTGAGCCTGATCGCCATCCTGTTCCTGCCGAACAAGCCGCTGACCCGGATGACCACCAGCGAGCGCGTCGCCGCCAGCGAGGCCGACCTCGCGACGGTCTCGGTTCCGGAGGCGATGGAGACGCTCACCGCGACCGGCAGCGTACGGATCCCCACAGACGAGAAGCGATGACACACACCCGCGCGGACCGGCCCGGCGACGACACCCGTCGCCGGGCGGTCCGCGAGCTCGAAGAGGCGTTCTCCGAGTTGATGGGCGAGTTCCGACGCGTCTACACGCAGGCCGCGGCCGCCGCCAGCCCCGGGATGCTGCCGGGCACGTTCAAGGCACTGGGAGCGATCGCACGACTGGGCCCGGTCACGCTCTCCGCCCTGGCAGACCGCCTCACCGCCGACAAGGGCCTGCTCAGCCGTCAGGTCACCGAGCTCGAATCGGTCGGGATGATCGAACGGCGCGCGGATCCGGATGACGGACGCGTACGCCTGATCGAGATCACGCCGCACGGCCGCGAGCGGCTGGCCGCCGCCCGCGAGCCGTACCAGGCGATGCTGCTGGAGACGCTCGACGACTGGCCGCTGTCGTCGATCGATCGGCTCACCTCCCTCATCCACGCACTCGCCTCCGGCGTGGTCCCCCACGCGGACGACGTGTTCGAGCCGGCGCCCGACTCCACGTCTTAGCGATGGTGTAACACCGTCGAGACAATGGCACGCTTGACTGAAGCTGTTCTCAGGCACGCGCTGCCACCGTCGACCGCACGTGGAAGGAGCGTCCGATGCGATTCCGGCCGCTGCGATCCGCCGGCCCGCTGGGCACGGGCGAAGACGTCCCGCCCCCGCCGGAGGTCATGCAGGCTGCCGTCATCGACGGCATCGGCGCGTCACCTCGGCTGGCCGAGCTGCCGGTTCCCACTCCGGTGCTCAGCGAGCTGCTGATCCGCGTGGTCGCGGCCGGCGTCAACCCGATCGACGCCAAGACGCGAGCCGGTGCCGGCGTCGCGACGCAGATCCCCGGGTTCCCGGTCGCGCTCGGCTTCGACTTCAGCGGCGTCGTGGTCGCCTCGCCCTATGAGGCGCATCCGCTGCGCCCCGGCGCGGAGGTGTTCGGCATGGTGCCGTTCCCGCGGACCGGTGGGAGCTTCGCCGAATACGTCATCGTCCCCTCGCAGTCGGTGGCCCGTAAGCCGGCGTCGCTCTCCCACGCCGAAGCCGCCGGGGTTCCCCTCGCCGCGCTCACCGCGTGGGGCCTGGTCGTGGAGACCGCGCACGCGCACGAGGGGCAGCGGATGCTGATCCACGCCGGCGCGGGCGGAGTCGGCCACTTCGCGGTGCAGCTGGCGTCGTACTTCGGTGCGCGCGTGACGGCGACGGCATCGGCCGGCAACGCCGCCTGGCTGCGCGAGCTGGGTGCGGCGACCGTGATCGACTACACGACCACCCGCTTCGAGGAGGTGCTCGGCGACATGGACGTCGTCATCGACCTCGTCGGAAACGCTAACGGCGGCGACACCGGCAGCCGCTCGCTGCAGGTGCTGCGCCCGGGAGGGCTGTACGTGCTCGTGCCGACCGGCTCCTGGCCGGACTACGCGGACGCCGCCGACGCCGCGGGCGTGCGGGCGACCTCGTTCAAGGTGATCCCCGACGGCGACGTGCTGGCCACGCTGGCCCGGCTGCTCGACTCACGCGCCATCCAGGTGTACATCGACGCCGTCCACCCCCTCGCGGAGACGGCCCAGGCCCTCGCCTCGCTCGAGGGGGGTCACACCCGCGGCAAGACGGTGGTGCGCATCAGCGAGGACTGAGGGGCGCCGCCACGGCGCCCCGGGGCGAGAATGGGTGTCGTGCGCAGGGTGCGAGTCGTCGTCGAGGGCCGGGTGCAGGGCGTCGGATACCGATTCACCACGGCGACGGTGGCCGCGCGCGAGAACGTGGGCGGCTGGGTGCGCAATCGCGGTGACGGCACCGTCGAGGCCGAGCTCGAGGGCGAGGATGCCGCCGTCGACGCGGTCTGCGCATGGATGGCCGATGGCCCGCCGTCCGCACGGGTCACCGCCGCGCGCGTCGAGGAGCTCGCGCCCGCGGGTGCGGAGAGCTTCGACATCCGTCCGGACGCGTGAACGCGGAGGACCCCCGCGACGGTGCGCGGGGGTCCTCCGGAACGCGGGGCTCAGACGAGAGCGTTGACGTCCAGCGGGATGCCGGGACCGAACGTGGTCGAGACGGCGCCCTTCTGGATGTAGCGGCCCTTCGAGCTGGACGGCTTGAGCCGGACGATCTCGTCGACCGCGGCCGTCAGGTTCTCGTGGAGCTGCTCGGCCGTGAACGAGGCCTTCCCGACGACGAAGTGCACGTTGGCGTGCTTGTCGACCCGGAACTCGATCTTGCCGCCCTTGATCTCCTCCACGGCCTTGGCCGGGTTGGGGGTCACGGTGCCCGTCTTCGGGTTGGGCATCAGGCCGCGGGGACCGAGCACCTTGCCGAGCCGACCGACCTGGCCCATGAGCTCGGGCGTGGCGACGGCCGCGTCGAACGCGGTCCAGCCGCCGGCGACCTTCTCGATGAGCTCGGCGCCGCCGACCTCGTCCGCGCCCGCCGCGATGGCGGCCTCGGCGGCCGGGCCCGTCGCGAAGACGATGACGCGGGCGGTCTTGCCCGTGCCGTGCGGCAGGATGACGGTGCCACGGACCATCTGGTCCGCCTTGCGCGGGTCGACGGCGAGCTTGAGCGCGACCTCGACGGTCGAGTCGAACTTCTTCGAGCCGGTCTCCTTGGCGAGCTCGACGGCCTCGCTCGTGGAGTAGAACTTGTCGCGGTCGATCTTCGCCGCGGCGGCCTCATAGGCCTTGGACTTGGTAGCCATTGTCGTTATCCCCCTCAGTCCTCGACCGTGATGCCCATGGAGCGCGCGGTGCCGGCGATGATCTTCGAGGCGGCCTCGATGTCGTTCGCGTTCAGGTCGGGCTGCTTCGTCTCGGCGATCTGGCGCACCTGCTCCTTGGTGAGCTTGGCCACCTTGGTCGTGTGCGGGGTCGGCGAGCCCTTGGCGACGCCGGCGGCCTTCTTGATGAGCTCGGCGGCCGGCGGGGTCTTCAGGATGAACGTGAAGCTGCGGTCCTCGTAGACGGTGATCTCCACGGGGATGACGTTGCCGCGCTGCGACTCGGTCGCGGCGTTGTACGCCTTGCAGAACTCCATGATGTTGACGCCATGCTGACCGAGCGCGGGGCCGATCGGCGGCGCCGGGTTGGCGGCACCGGCGTTGATCTGAAGCTTGATCAGGCCGGTCACCTTCTTCTTCGGTGCCATTTCTTCTCTTCCTTTTCGAGTGCCCGTCCTCCGGTGGAGTGCGGACCCGCTTCCACGCGCCAGGCCTCTCCTGGCGGTGGTGGGGATGTGCCGCGCGATGCGCGCAACCTCTTGAGTCTACCGGATGCCGCCGCTCACTGCCGCGGACTCGGATGGGTCGACGAGCTCCGGCGTGACGGGGTCTCCCGCGTGGGGTCTGGAGCGACGGACGGCCCGCGCCGTCACGACGCCCACCACCAGCACCCACAGCGCCAACACGGCCCACCCGCCGTACCCGCTGAGGCCGTCGGCGAGTGCGGCGAGCGGATTCGGCGCGCCGAGCCGGGCCAGCAGCCAACCCACGGCGCACACGCCGGCGACGACGGCGACACCCACTCGCACGACGGCGTAGCCGCGCCAGGGAGAGAGCAGCATGAGGGCCGGCAGCACCGCGAGGACGACCGCCAGCTGCATCAGCTCGATGCCGATGTTGAACCCGAGCAGGCTCACGACGAGCTGCGTGCTGGACAGGCCGAGCTCGGCCAGCGTGAACGAGAAGGCCATGCCGTGCACGAGTCCGAAGACCCCGGCCACGACAGCCTCCCGACCGGGGAACAGCGGTCTGATCGCGTGGGCGGCGCTGACCAGGATGCTGACGGCGATGAGCGACTCGATCGGCGCGGCGGGGACGTCCAGGTGCGTCAGCGCGCTGACGGCCAGCGACACCGAGTGGCCCACGGTGAACGCGAGGGTGATCGAGACGATCCGTATCGACGACCTGCGCACGCCCGCGGGGCGCCGCCACCGGCCGCCGATGGCCAGCAGCGGCGCCGGCAGCAGCAGCACGAGCAGGAACAGCAGATGATCGGTGCCCTCGAGGATGTGCGTGCCGCCCAGATGCACCATCGCGGCGAACCCGCTCCACGGGCTGCCCTCGCCCAGGTCCACCTGCAGCGGTGCGATCTCGCCGGTGGCGGTGTCGACGGCGATGACGCCGACCTCCTGCGCGTCGCCGTCCACCGCCCCGGCGGACCAGTCCTCGCCGACCACGACGAGGATCTTGTGGGTGATCACCTGATGGATGATCACGTCGTCATCGAACACGAACGACCGGGTGCTCCCGCCCGGGGGCGGCGTCATCGTGAGCTGCACGATGAGCTCCTGGTACACCCCGGTCGAGGTCTGCTCCGCGTCCGAGGTCGACATGCCGGTGACGATCGCCGTCCACGCCTGCCCGTCGTCCGTGGTCGGCGCGACGTGCTGGAGGATGTAGTCCTCGAGCGCCGCACGCTCCGAGCCGAGCACCGAGTCCTCGTCGATCGACAGCCCGGTGGCCAGTCGCAGGTCGTCGAAGGGCAGCTCCATCGTGGCGTCGACCGACTCCTCGTGCACGTCGAGGGTCACGACGGAGTGCGGCATGGGGTGCGCCTGGGCGGCAGGAGTCCCCGCCGCCCAGGCGCAGACGAACACGATGACGGCGAGGGCCGCGAGGGCGAGGCGCCGGACGAGCACGGAGGCCATGGGACGTCTCGTGCGCTCAGAAGCTCAGCTGGCTGCCGTAGTCGCGCGTGTGGTCGCGGTAGACGGTGTGATAGTGGATCTGGTTCTGGAGGACGACGCCGTTCTGGCAGACGAACTCGATCCAGACGCTCGGTCCGTCGATGCGCACGTAGTCGCCCTGCGCGGTGAGATCGGTGCTGCCCGAGTAGGAGATGTAGGTGTCGTCGAGCTCCGACTCGTAGACCGTCATGAGGTCCTCGGCCGTGGCGTCGTCCGCGATCGCCACCCATGGCGCCATCGCAGCCAGCACGAGAGCCTTCTGGTCGTCGCTGAGATCGCCGACGCGGACGCCCGACTTGGTCTCCGGGAACGCGCCGTCCTCATCCGGACCCAGCAGGACGTCCGTGAAGGACTGCGACAGCTTCGCCGTGGCCAGCTGGCTCGCGTCGAGCGAGGTGATCGCCGCCTGGACGGCGTCCTTCATCACGTCCAGCGGCGCGTAGGCGGTGCCGTCATCGGCGGTCCATGACGTCGGCTCGACGCCGATGAAGAACGGGCTGGCCCCCGCGACGGCGCCCTCGCTGTAGGTGAGGTTCACCGCCAGGTGGTGACCGCCGAAGTGCAGCTGCCAGGTGCCCGTGGTCGAGGGCGTGCCGAGGAACGCGAGGTAGTAGTTTCCCGAGGAATAGCCGCCGCCTCCTCCTCCCCCGCCGGTTCCGCCACCCTGAACCGACCCGAGATAGTCGTCGGCGAGCAGGATCTGCATGGCCTGCTGGTATCCGGTGTCGTCGCTGGTTCCCAGCGCCGCCTGGAGCACGGCCTTCGCCGCGGTCAGCTGCGCATCGCTGAGGGTGGAGAACTGGATGCCGACCCGGCAGCTGGAGCCGCAGGGCAGATTCGACCATGCGGTCGCGTTCGCCTCGTCGAAGTCGAGGAGCACCTCGGACGACTGATCGGCGGAGAGGGTCGCCACGAACGCGTCGGCGGCCGACACCACGTCGGCGACGGTGGTGCTCGTCGTCTCGGTCGCCGACGGCGACTCGGTGACGGACGTCGTCGCGGAAGCGGTGTCGTCCGTGGTGGTCGAGGTGCAGGCGGTCAGGCCGAGAGCCAGAGCTCCTGCCGCGACACCCGCCCAGATCCGGATGGTCGACGGCCGAGGGCTCGGCCTGGTCATGCTGCGCATGCGGTCCTCCTCAGGTGCGGCCGACCGTCGTCGGCCGGTCCGGGTCCAGACACACTAGCGTGTGCGCAGACCCCGTGGCACCCTTGCGTCCGCCGACCGTCGGGCCAGCGCCGGGATCCGTCAGAGCTTGGTGACCTGGTCGAACGACAGCTCGACCGGCGTCTCGCGCTCGAACAGCGAGACGAGGACGGTGAGCTTGCCGCTCTCCGGCTTGATCTCGCTGATGGTGCCGGGAAGGCCGGCGAACGAGCCCTCCTTGATCGTGATCGTCTCGCCGATCTCGTAGTCGACCTCGGCCGGGATGACGCGCGCGGCCGCCGGGGCGCCCTTGGTGCCCGCCGCCTTCGCCGGTGCCGGCTCGGCGACCTGCACGAGCGACTTGAGCATGGTGAAGGCCTCTTCGAAGCGCAGCGGCGTCGGGTTGTGGGCGTTGCCGACGAACCCGGTGACGCCCGGCGTGTGGCGCACGACCGACCAGGTGTCCTCGTTGAGCTCCATGCGCACGAGCACGTAGCCCGGGATGCGGACGCGCGTGACCATCTTGCGCTGCCCGTTCTTGATCTCGACGACGTCCTCCATCGGGACCTCGATCTGGTAGATGTCCTCCTCGACCTCGAGCGTCGACTTGCGCTGCTCGATGTTGGCCTTCACCTTGCGCTCGAAGCCCGCGTAGGAGTGGATGACGTACCACTTGCCGGGAAGCTCGCGCAGTTCGGCGCGGAAGGCCTCGTAGGGGTCGACCTCGGCGTCCTCGGCGTCCTCGACCTCGGCTCCGGCGTCGGCGACCTCCGCCACGAGCTCGGGGTCGAGCGCCGGCTCGTCGGGCTCGCCGTTGACGTCCGGGCCGTCGTAGGGGGTGACCTCGTCGGCCGCGGCGGCGGCGCGCTCAGCGGCTTCTTCGGCGAGGGAGTCGTTGAGCACCTCGGCGGCGGCCTCGGCCTCGCTGGTCTCGTCGATCTCGAGCGCGTCGTTCACGATGGCGTCTGCCTCCGGGTCGTCGATGTCGATGTCGTCGCTGTCGTCCGTGTCGTCGTCCTCGCCCTCGACGTGCACGGCGAGGTGCTCGGCCGGCTCGGAGCCACGCTCCTGCGCGGCGAGGATGTCGCCCTCCTGCGCCTCGTCGTCCTCGCTGGACTGCTCGGCGGCCGTCGCCCAGTCGACGTCATCGTGATACTTCTCAGACACGTGCTACTTCTCTCGTTCGTGATGCGTCAGCGGCGTCAGGCCGCGGTCACCGGGGTGCCGAAGACCACCGTCGTGAACCAGACGAACAGGGTGTCGAGGCCGTAGACCACGGCCATCATCACCAGGACGAAGCCCAGCACGACCGCCGTGAACTTCAGCAGCTCCTTGCGGGTCGGAGTGACCACCTTGCGGAGCTCCGCGACGACCTGACGGATGAAGACGACGATGCGTGCGAAGACGTTCGGCTTCTTCTCACGCGCGCCGCCGCCGATGGCGACGACTTCGCCCTTCGAGGCGTCCTGGACCATGAACCCACCTGAATCGCTTGACGTGTGCCAGCATGCGCTGACGCGCAGGGCGGACAGGAATCGAACCTGCAACCTGCGGTTTTGGAGACCGCTGCTCTGCCAATTGAGCTACCGCCCTAGAGGCCTGACGGCCTCGCAGCCCGCACTCCAGCCGTGAACGTGGTGGGGGATTCCCGATCGCGGGCACGGCGAAAGAATGCAGTTTTCAGCTGCTCGTTCCAGTGTACGGCATGCCTCCGACGGTGGCGAACGCGCTCAGCCGGTCTGCACCCCGTAGCGGTCGGGCTCGGGCAGGCGGCGGAAGGCCCGACCGGAGAGCTCGGTGGGCACGATCCTCACGTAGTTGTACTTGATCGTGGGGATCCACGGCCGCAGCGGCAGCTCATCGGCGGCGTCCACCTCGGCACTCGTGGCGAGGCGGGTCGCCGTGCCTCGTACGACGACGCTCCACGCCTCGTCGTCGGTGTGGTCGTCGATCTCGAACAGCACGTCGTCATTGGCGGTGAGCTCGAACAGCTTGCTGCCCTCGGCCGTACGGAACAGCAGGCTGCGGCCGTCGACGACATAGTTCACCGGGAAGATGTCGATGACATCGCCCACCCGCGTCACGAGCCGGCCGAGCTCCTGCCCCGCGGCCTTCTCCCAGCATTCCTCGTCGTTCAGGCGGATCACCGCGTCCGCCGTCGCCCCGTCCTGGCTCATCCCTTCATCCTGCCCCTGCCGGCGTCGGTCCGCCAGCGGTGCGGCGGGTCAGCCGGCGACGCGGACGAGCTTCTTGTTGACGAACTCGTCCGCCGCCAGCAGCCCCATCTCGCGGGACGTGCCCGAGCGCTTCACCCCGCCGAAGGGCAGCTCCGGCGAGTCGGCGAGGACGCAGTTGACGTACACCATGCCGGCATCGATGAGGTCGGCCACCCGCTCCGCCTGCGCCGGATCGGTGGTGAACACGTAGGAGCCGAGGCCGAAGCTGGTGTCGTTGGCGATGCGGACGGCGTCCGCCTCGTCCTGCGCCCGGTAGACGACGGCGGCCGGTCCGAACAGCTCCTCGCGGTACACGTCCATCTCCGGCGTCACGTCGGCGAGCACGGTGGGCGGATAGAAGGCGCCGTCGCGGGCGCCGCCGGTGATCAGGGTCGCCCCCTGCGCCACCGCGGCGTCGACCTGCGCGGCGAGCCGCTCGGCGGCGGCGAGCGAGGACAGCGGCCCGAGGTCGGTGCCCTCGGCGAACGGGTCGCCCATCGTCTGCGCCGCCATCGCGGCGGCGAACCGTTCGAGGAACGACTCGTACAGCGCATCGGCGACGATGAACCGCTTGGGCGCGTTGCACGACTGGCCGTTGTTGTCCATGCGACCGGCTACCGCCGCCCCGACCGTCGCGTCGAGGTCGTCGGTGGACAGCACGATGAACGGGTCCGAGCCGCCGAGCTCGAGCGCGACCTTCTTCAGGTTGCGGCCGGCGGCCTCGGCCACGGCCGCGCCGGCGCGCTCGGAGCCGGTGACCGACACCCCCTGCACGCGCGGGTCGGCGATCACCGCCGCCGACTGCTCGTTGCTGATGCGCAGGTCGGTGTAGACCCCTGCGGGCAGGCCGGCGTCGCGGTGGAGCGTCTCGATCGCCGCCGCCGACTCCGGGCATTGCGGCGCGTGCTTGAGCAGGATCGTGTTGCCCAGCACGAGGTTCGGCGCGGCGAAGCGGGCCACCTGGTAGTACGGGAAGTTCCACGGCATGATGCCCAGCAGCACCCCCAGCGGCGCCTTGCGGATGACCGCGGTGCCCGACCCGAGGATCGGAAGCTCCTGGTCGGCGGTGATGCGCTCGGCGTTGTCGGCGTAGTACTCGGTGATGTCGGCGGCGAAGTCGACCTCGCCCACGGCCGCCGCGAGCGGCTTGCCCATCTCGCGCACGATGATCGCCGCGAGCTCGTCGCGCCGCTCGCGGTAGAGCTCCGCGACGCGGCGGATCAGCGTCGCCCGCTCCGCCACGGGAACCTCGCGCCAGCGGTGGTACGCCGCATCCGCCGCCTGGATCTTCTGGGCCAGTTCCGCGTCGCTGTGGCGCGGGTAGGTGGCCAGGGTCTGCCCGGTGGCGGGGTTCACGACCGTGTATTCGCTCATCAGTCCTCCGTAAGATGCCGATCGTCTCAGTCTGCCGCGACCACGGCGCGCCGGCGCCGGCCGGGCGGGGCGTCGATGGCCAGCGTCGTGCCGCGGAAGAAGGCGGGCCGGCGGATCGCCTGCCAGACCATCACGGCCACGCCCACCAGGATCACGCCGACGCCGAGCACGAACACCAGCCCGACGCCGAACACGCTCGAGCCGCTGCCGTAGTCCGGGTCCATCGAGTCGATCAGGGTCGTCACGAACAGCACCGCGAGCACCGCCCCGCCGATCAGCGGGAACAGGAACGTGAAGAAGACGTTGCGCACCGAGTCGAGCCACTGCTTGCGGAAGTACCAGACGCAGGCGAACGCGGTCAGCCCGTAGTAGAAGCAGATCATCATGCCGAGCGCCGTGATCGTGTCCCACAGCACGTTCTCGCTGACGAATCGCATGACCGCGTAGAACACGGAGGCGACCAGCGCGGAGACCAGGGTCGCGTGGCCGGGAGTGAAGAACCGCGGGTGCACCTTCGCGAACGCGGGCGGCAGCGCACCGTAATGGCCCATCGCCAGCAGCGTCCGCGCCGGCGAGACGAAGGTCGACTGCAGGCTGGATGCCGAGCTGGTCAGCACCGCGAGCGAGACGAGGGCGGCGAGCGGCCCCAGGATCTTGCCCGACAGGGAGAAGAACACGTTGCTCTGGATGTCCGGGTTGCCCAGGCCGTACTCTCCGTCCCCGACGCCGGCGAACATGATCAGGGCGACCGAGAGCAGCAGGTACAGGCTGACGATGATGATGACCGTGCCCGTCGCCGCCCGACCGGGCGTGCGGTCGGGGTCCTTGGTCTCCTCGTTCATCGTGAGGGTGACATCCCAGCCCCAGAAGATGAAGATCGACAGCGACAGTCCCGCGGCGAACGCGCTGAACGACGACACCGCGAACGGGTTGAACCAGCTCCAGTCGAACGCCGTGGCGTCGAAGCCGTGGCCGCCGACCGCCTCGACGATCGCGGCGATCGCGAACAGCAGCAGCACGAGCACCTGGAAGCCGACGAGGAAGTACTGCAGCTTCTGCGTGGTCTGCATGTCGCGGTACGAGATGAAGGTGGCCGCGGCCATGAACGCGAGGCACACCGCGACGTTGATGAGCGGGTTCGCGGAGAGGTCGGCGATCGACTCGTTGCCGGAGATCTGGGCGATCAGCAGGAAGAGGAAGTCGACCGCGATGCCGGCGAGGTTGGAGAGCACGAGGATCGTGGCGGCGACCAGGCCCCAGCCGGCCATCCATCCGATCCACGGGCCGAAGGCACGGGCGGCCCAGGTGAACGAGGTGCCGGAGTCCGGCATCCGGTTGTTCAGCTCGCGGTAGCCGAACGCGACCAGCAGCATCGGGATGAAGCCGACGATGATGACCGCCGGCACCTGGAGCCCGACGGCCGAGACCGTGGGTCCCAGTGCCGCCGTCAGCGTGTACGCCGGGGCGATGCAGGAGATGCCGATGACGATGGCGCCGATCAGGCCGACCGTGCCGGCCGACAGGCCCTTCTGCGAGAGTCCGCCGGTGACCGGATCGGCCTGCTGTTCGGGTGCGCTCATCGTCCTCCCCCTTCTGTGCCGCGGGTGCGCGGGACCACGGCCAGCGGCACCGGCAGCGCGTGCAGCATCTTGGATGCGGTCGATCCCAGGAACAGGCGCCGAGGCTGGGCGAGCCGGCTCGAGCCCACCATGGCGATCTCCGCGCTCTGCCAGTCGAGCCCCCTGACGGCGTCCTCGATGCTCTCCCCCGACCCGACCAGGACGTCGGCCTCGACCCCCTCGGGCAGCGCCGCCTTCGCCCGCGAGAGCACGTCGTCGGCGTGGGCGGCGCCCATGAGGCGGATGACGCCGGTGTCCGCGGCGCGGGGAAGGTCGACGGTGACGAGGGACACGAGCCGCAGCGGCGCGTGAGCAGCCGCGGCGAGAGCGACCGCCTCCGCCAGCAGCAGGTCGCCGCCGGGACGGGTGCCGACGGCCGCGGTCACGCGGGAGACGCCGGCGTCCACCGGCACATCCTGCGCTCCAGCCGGCGCGAGCACGACCGGCACGTCCGAGAAGTGCATGAGCTCGCTGGCGATGGTGCCGACGCGATGACGTCCGCGCCCTGCTCGGGCGCCGACGACGATCAGATCGGCGCCGAGCTCGTCCGCCGCGGCGACGATCCCCTCGGCGAACGACTCCGCGCTGCGCACGTGCGCGCGCGGCGAGAGCGCCGCCACGCGGGCGGCGGCGTCGCGCAACCAGCCCTCGGCGGTCG
>NZ_JASGEL010000101.1:0-6426 GCF_047606385.1 Microbacterium sp. | reverse complement strand
GAGAAGCTGCAGGAGCGCCTCGCCAAGCTCGCCGGCGGCGTGGCCGTCATCAAGGCGGGCGCGGCCACCGAGGTCGAGCTCAAGGAGCGCAAGCACCGCATCGAGGACGCCGTGCGCAACGCGAAGGCGGCCGTCGAGGAGGGCATCGTCCCCGGCGGTGGCGTCGCGCTGATCCAGTCCGGCAAGAACGCCCTCGGCTCGCTCGAGCTCAGCGGCGACGAGGCGACCGGCGCGAACATCGTCAAGGTCGCCATCGAGGCCCCGCTCAAGCAGATCGCCCTCAACGCGGGTCTGGAGCCGGGCGTCGTCGCGAACAAGGTCGCGGAGCTGCCGGCCGGCCACGGCCTGAACGCCGCGAGCGGCGAGTACGTCGACCTGTTCGCCGCGGGCATCATCGACCCGGCCAAGGTCACCCGCTCGGCGCTGCAGAACGCGGCCTCGATCGCCGGCCTGTTCCTCACCACCGAGGCGGTCGTGGCGGACAAGCCGGAGAAGGCCCCGGCCGCTCCCGCCGACCCGTCCGGCGGCATGGACTTCTGAGTCCGTTCCCACGCCCGGAAGCCCCGGCCCGCACGGGCCGGGGCTTCCGGCGTCTCCGGCATGCTCACCGGAACAGCGAGGTGTTCGCCTGCTCCACCTCCAGGTACTGATTGCCGGCGGCGGTGAGCGCCGCGCCGATCTGCGACAGCGACTCCTCGACCTGCTGCTGCGTCGCGCGCCAGCCGTCGACGGTGCCCTGGAACATGCCGGCCGCGGTGCCGGTCCACTGCGACTGCAGGCTCGTCAGCTGCGCCAGCAGCGCGCCGGACTCGGCCTGCAGCCGTTCGATCGTGCCGCGTATCGCGGCGGTGGCGGCGAACACCGCGTCGGAGTCGACGGAGAACACGGCCATGGATGCTCCTTTCCTCGGATCTCCCACGCTAGGGATGCCGCGACCGCGCGCCGTCACCACATCCGGCATCGGTGGACAACACCCCGTCCGCACCCCGCTGTGGAGAACCGGGCGCGGCTCCGCATCGACGCGATATGGCGCCAGTTCCTGTGCATGGCGCCTGTAGTTTCTGCAGCCATGCGCAGGAACTGGCGCCAAACGGGGCGGGGAAAGCAGGAGGGGTGGAGGTGCGGTCAGTCGAGGTCGAGCCGCGGCAGCGGCTGCGTCTCGATCATCAGGTGGGCCGCGGCGTCCTGATCGACCGCCAGCGGCAGCGACACCCGGAACGTCGCCCCGCCGCCGGGGGTGTCGACGACCGACACCTCGCCGTGCAGGGCGTCCACGAGGGCCGCGACGATCGACAGGCCGAGGCCGGAGCCGCCGGTCTCGCGGGTACGCGAGGTGTCCGCACGCCAGAAGCGCTCGAAGATCTGTGCGCGGATCTGCTCGGGCACCCCGTCGCCGTGGTCGACGACGTCGATCCAGCCGCGGCGCCTCGTCTCGTCCGTGCCCACGCGCAGCTCGATCGGCGCGTCCGACGGCGAATAGCGCTGCGCGTTGCCCAGCAGGTTCGCGACCACCTGACGGACGCTGTTCTCCTCGGCCATGACCACCGGCGGCATCGCCGGCACGGCCAGCAGCATCGGCGGCAGCGGCTCGACCTCGCCGGTGTGCTCGCCGCGCGGCCGGCGCCGCAGCCGCGACGCGAGGTTGATCGCCGCGGTCGGCACCGCGCCGCGGCGTCGCGGCTGCGTCGGACTGGGCTGGGTGGGCGTCGGCTCCGCCGCGACCGTGTCGACGGGCGGCGGCATCCGGACCATGGCCGTCGTGTCGGTCACGGTGACGACACGGGCCGGGGACGCCGCGCGCACGTCCATCGCGGCGTCGCGGGCGATCGGGCGCAGATCGAGCGGGGCCAGCACGAGGTCGCGCCGTTCGTCGAGCCGGGCGAGGTGGAGCAGATCCTCGACCATGGTGGTCATCCGGATCGCCTCCTTCTCGATCCGCTCCATCGCCTGGCCGGTGGCCTCGGCATCCGGGATCGCGCCCATCCGGTACAGCTCGGCGTAGCCGCGCACGGTCACCAGCGGCGTACGCAGCTCATGGCTCGCGTCGCCGATGAAGCGGCGCATCTGCCGCACCGTGGCGTCGCGCTGCGACAGCGCCGCGTCCACCCGCGCCAGCAGGGCGTTGATCGCGCGTTTCAAGCGGCCGACCTCGGTGGTCTCGGGTTCGAGGTCGGTCAGGCGCAGGCTGAAGTCGCCCGCCGCGATCGTGTCGGCGGTGCGCTCGACCTGCGTGAGACTGCGGAAGGTCAGCGTCACCGCCCAGCGCACCAGGAAGGCGCTGGCGATGACGATGACGAGCGCGAGCAGGGTGTAGATGCCGAGATAGGTCGCCACGACCCGTTCGGTCGCCGCGGTGGAGATCGCCACCACCTGGGTGTACAGCACGTTGGTGCCGGACACCGGGGTCACCACGGTCGTCGCCCGGAACGTGCCGTCGGGGTCGCCCTGCAGATCGAAGACCTCGAGCTGCCGCGAGTAGGCGACGTCCAGCGCGAAGGTGGCGGGGAAGTCGGGGGATGCCGTCGCGTCGTTGCCGCTGGCGGTGACCACCCGTTCGCCGGTCGCGCCGCTGTAGATCGCCACCGAGTACGAGACGCCGACGGCATCCTCCTTCGGGGTGAACGTGATCGTGCCGTCGGACTCGACGGTGGTGGTCACCAGCGCGTTCGCGATGGAGGACTGCGCGACCTGGGTGAGGTTCGTGTCGACGTTCGCGAGCAGCGTCGTGCGCAGGAACACCATGGTGCCCAGACCCGCCGCGAGCAGCCCGATCACGAGCACGCCGACCGTGACGCCCGTGACCTTCGCGCGCAGGCTGATGCTGCGCCAGGCGCGGGTCAGGCCGTCAGGGGAGGCGTGACGCGGTTGCGGCTGCGACATCGCGCGATGTCACTTGCCTGCCTTGAGCATGTAGCCGAATCCGCGCTTGGTCTGGATGAGCGACTCGGTCGAGTGCGGGTCGATCTTGCGGCGCAGGTAGGAGATGTAGCTCTCGACGATGCCGGCGTCCCCGTTGAAGTCGTACTCCCAGACGTGGTCGAGGATCTGCGCCTTGCTCAGCACGCGGTTGGGGTTGAGCATCAGGTAGCGCAGCAGCTTGAACTCGGTGGGGCTGAGCTCGATCTGCGCGTCGCCGACGAAGACGTCGTGCGTGTCCTGGTCCATCGTGAGCTCGCCGGTGCGGATGACCGACTCCTCGTCGGCCTGCATGGTGCGGCGCAGGATCGCCTGGATGCGGGCGACGATCTCGTCGAGGGAGAACGGCTTGGTGACGTAGTCGTCACCGCCGGCGTTGAGGCCGGTGATCTTGTCCTCGGTCTCGTCCTTGGCGGTGAGGAACAGGATCGGCGCCGTGTACCCGGCTTCGCGGAGACGCTTGGTGACGCTGAAGCCGTTCATGTCGGGCAGCATGACGTCGAGCACGATGAGGTCGGGTTCCTCCTCGAGCACGGCCGAGATGGCTCCTGCTCCGTTGCCGACGGCACGGACCTGGAAGCCGGCGAACTTCAGGCTCGTCAGCAGCAGGTCGCGGATGTTCGGCTCGTCGTCCACGACGAGGATGCGCGGTGCGGTCATGGCCCCCATTATGGTCGCTGCACGCTATTTGTCGGCTGAGCGGCGCGAGACTTCGCATATGTCACGAAAACGGCCCGGGATCGTGACATATGCGAAGCCTTGCGGGGAGGGGCGGGGACCTCAGGCGGCGGGAGCGGCGAGCTGGTCGGCATCCAGGATCGTGTAGCTGTACCCCTGCTCGGCGAGGAAGCGCTGCCGGTTCTGCGCGAAGTCCTGGTCGACGGTGTCGCGGGCGATGAGCGTGTAGAAGCTCGCGGTGTGGCCGTTCGACTTCGGCCGCAGCAGGCGGCCGAGCCGCTGCGCCTCCTCCTGGCGCGACCCGAACGAGCCGGACACCTGGATCGCCACCGACGCGTCCGGCAGGTCGACCGAGAAGTTCGCGACCTTGGAGACCACCAGCAGCGGCACCTCGCCGGTGCGGAACGCCCCGAACAGCTGCTCGCGCTCGTCCACCGGCGTCGCCCCCGTGATCTTGGGGGCGTCCAAGGCGTCGGCCAGCTCGTCGATCTGATCGAGGTACTGGCCGATCACGAGGATCTGCTCCCCGGTGTGGCGCTGCGCGAGCGAGCGCACCACGTCGATCTTGGCCGGCGCGGTCGCCGCCAGCCGGTACCGCTCCTCGTCGGCCGCCGCCGCGTACTCGAGCCGGTCGCCGGCGGGCAGGTCGATGCGCACCTCGTAGCAGGCGGCCGGGGCGATGAACCCCTGCGCCTCGATCTCCTTCCACGGCGCGTCGAAGCGCTTGGGACCGATGAGGCTGAACACGTCGCCCTCCCGACCGTCCTCGCGCACGAGCGTCGCGGTCAGGCCCAGCCGGCGCCGGGCCTGCAGATCGGCGGTGAGCTTGAACACGGGTGCCGGCAGCAGATGCACCTCGTCGTAGACGACCAGGCCCCAGTCGAGCGCGTCGAGCAGGGCGAGATGGGCGTATTCGCCGCGGCGCTTGGCGGTGAGGATCTGGTAGGTCGCGATCGTGACCGGCTTGACCTCCTTGACCTGCCCGGAGTACTCGCCGATCTCCGCCGCCGTCAGCGACGTGCGCGCCAGCAGCTCGTCGCGCCACTGTCGGGCGCTGACCGCGTTGGTCACCAGGATCAGGGTGGTCGTCTGGGTCGCCGCCATCGCCGCGGCCCCGACCAGGGTCTTGCCGGCGCCGCAGGGCAGCACCACGACCCCGGATCCGCCGGCGCTGAAGGTGTCGACGGCCTTGCGCTGGTACGGGCGCAGGTGCCAGTCGTCCTCCTCCAGGGCGATGGGATGCGGCGTGCCGGCCGTATAGCCGGCCACGTCCTCCGCCGGCCAGCCGATCTTCAGCAGCTCCTGCTTGATCGCGCCGCGCGCCCACGCGTCCACGACGAACGCGTCGGGGGAGGGGTGGGCGATCAGCAGCGGCTGGATGCGCTTGTTGCGGGCGACCTCGGCGAGCACGGCGGCGTCCGTCGAGCGCAGCAGCAGCGCCTGCTCGTCGTCGCCGTACGCGCCGCGTTCGATCACCAGCCGCCCGTACCGGGCGACCGTCTCACGGATGTCGGTGGACACCGAGGCGGGGACCGGGAACCGCGACCAGCGATCGAGGGTCGCGAGCATGTCGCCTGCCTCATGCCCCGCCGCGCGGGCGTTCCACAGCCCGAGCCGGGTGATGCGGTAGGTGTGGATGTGCTCGGGGGCGCGCTCCAGCTCGGCGAACACCGCGAGCTCGTGCCGGGCGTTCTCGGCCTCGGGGTGGGCGACCTCGAGCAGGACCGTGCGATCGCTCTGGACGATCAGGGGGCCGTCGGACATAACCGACGATTCTACCGTGCGCGGCGATGCCCCCGGCCGGTCAGACGGGCCGCACCGACTCGATGCTGGTCACCGGGAGCGTGCGCTCCACGTCCGCGTGCCGGTCGCGGCCACGTAGCCGGCCGCCGCCGAGCCCCGTCGCCTCGAGCAGGAACGCACGGGTCGAGGCGTCCGGCAGCCGCACGGTGACCTCGATCACGGCGCGGGAGCGCACGGCCTGCTCCAGCTCGCGGCCGAGCCAGGCCGACTCCGCGTCGGGGCCGGCGCCCGCGCGCAGGTCGGCGATCAGACGCGCGAAGCGCTCCTCGGGCGGAAGCGGCGGCGTGAACCGCGTGCCGGCGCGACGGGCGGGCGCGCGGAGGGCGCCGCCCGCATCCACCGCCACGACCGGGTAGCGCGCGTCGGCGAGACTCCAGTACACGGTCTCGGCGCTCGCCCGGGACACCAGCGTGCCCTCGTGCGCCACCAGCCCGACCGGACGCAGCGCCTGGTCCACGCCGGCCGCGGCGAGCAGGTCGGCGTCCTCGCTGGTGACCACGGTGCGGCCGGTCTCCGCGTCGACTCCGACACGGATGAGCCCGTGCCGCGCCGTCGCCCGGTCGATGAGATAGGCCAGCGGCTGCGGGATGCCGGTCAGCGACAGCTCGCCGAGGAACGCGCGCAGCGACTCGGCCGTCTCGCCGGCGGCGACCGCCGCGGCGACCGACTCGGCGCTGAACCGGTAGGTGGAGGCCTGTGCCCGGCTCTCGCGCGCGGCCATGGTGCGCAGCCGCCGCTCGAGCGCGGGCTGCAGCGGGCCCGGGGCGATGGCGGTCAGGTCGGCCTGCAGGTAGACGCGGTCGATCTCGCCCGGCAGCCGCGGCAGGAGCAGCTGCACCTCGGCGGTGCCGTGCTCGCGCAGGCTGCGGCTCCAGCCCGGCTCGGTGTCGTCGTCCGCGAGCAGCCCGAGGCGGCGGGCGCGCCGATGCAGCAGGGCCGCGCGCTGTGCCCAGTCGGGGTCCAGGGGGAACGCGGCAGGCCAGGACGCTGCCGGCACATGGCCGCCGCCGGGCGTGCGCAGCCCGGCGG
>NZ_JASGEL010000100.1:0-8991 GCF_047606385.1 Microbacterium sp. | reverse complement strand
TGTCCGACGACATCGAGGACTACTACCTGACCCCGTGGGAGCTCGGCTACGGCTCCTTCGTGAAGTTCGACCACGACTTCATCGGTCGCGACGCCCTGGAGCAGATCGACCCCGCCACGCAGCGACGCAAGGTGACCCTGGCGTGGAACGACGAGGACCTCACCAGGATCCTCGCGAGCGTGCTGGACCGTGAGGGCCCCGGCTACCAGTTCTTCGACCTCCCCAATGCGAACTACGGCTCGTCGAACTACGACGCCGTGATCGACGCGGACGGCGCCACGGTCGGGCTCTCGCTGTTCACCGGTGTCACCGCGAACGAGAAGCGCGGTCTGTCGCTGGCGACGGTGGACGCCGACGTCCCCGTCGGCGCCGAGGTGCGCGTGGTGTGGGGCGAGCCCGACGGGGGCTCGGGCAAGACGACGGTCGAGCCGCACGAGCAGATCGCGGTGCGCGCCGTGGTGAGCCCGGTGCCGTACGCGGAGACGGCCCGCACCGAGTACCACGGCGGCTGGCGCACCGCGGCCCGGTAGGCCGCGCGGCATCCGTTGCCGAATTGTCACACCAACATCGTTGACAATCTGTGAACAGCCTCGTACCGTCCCACGCAGGGGATGTGCCACCCCTTCCGTCGTAGGCAAGGACGCAACGACCCGAAAGGCGGCCGATGGCGGCTCGACTGACACTGACAGACGTGAACCTGCGATTCGGCGGGATCACGGTGCTCCACGAGGTGGGCTTCGACGTCGAGCCCGGACAGATCTTCGGACTCGTCGGACCCAACGGCGCAGGCAAGACCTCGCTGTTCAACTGCATCAGCGGCCACTACAAGCCGAGCTCCGGCTCGATCACGATCGACGGCCAGGAGGTGCGCGGCTCCGCCCCCTCCACCCTCGCCCGTCACGGCCTGGCCCGCACGTTCCAGCATCCGGCGCTGCAGCTGCACGCCACCGTGCTGGAGAACGTGCTGCTGGGCGCGCACACCCGGCTGCCGGGCGGCCCGGTCGAGTGGGCGCTGCGCCTGCCGCGCACGTGGCGCGCCGAACGCGCCCAGCGGCAGAAGGCGATGACGCTGCTCGATCGCAGCGGGCTGGCGTGGGCGGCGCGCAAGCGCGCGGACGAGCTGTCGCACGGCCTGCACAAGGCCGTCGAGCTGTGCCGCGCGCTCATGAGCGAGCCCACGCTGCTGCTGCTCGACGAGCCGGCGGCCGGACTCCCGCACACCGAGGTGGAGCAGCTGATCGACACGGTCCGCCACGTCCGCGCCGACGACGACATCACGGTCGTCGTCGTCGAGCACCACATGGGCCTGATCGCCGCCCTCACCGACCGCGTGATGGTGCTCGACCACGGCCGCAAGCTCATGGAGGGCACGGCCGCCGAGGCCCAGTCCGACCCGCGTGTGATCGAGGCCTACATCGGGAAGGACGCCGTCGATGACGCTGCTTGAGCTGCACGACGTCACGGCGTTCTACGGCCCGGTCCAGGTGCTGGACGGGGTGTCGCTGTCGGTCCCCGAGGGCGGGGCGGTCGGCATCCTGGGCGCGAACGGCGCCGGCAAGACCACGACGCTGCGCGCCATCAGCGGCATCGTCCGGGCAGGCGGGCGCATCGTGTTCGAGGGCGAGGACATCCGCGGCAGGCGGCCGGAGCAGGTCGCCGCCCTCGGCATCGCGCACGTGCCGGAGGGCCGTGGCACCCTCGGCGATCTCACCGTGCGGGAGAACCTGCGCGTCGGCGCCTACCTGCGACGCGACCGCAACGGCATCGAGGCAGACATCGAGTACCTGCTCGACCTGTTCCCGAACCTCAAGGAGCGCTACAAGTCCCACGCCTCCGCGCTCTCGGGCGGCGAGCAGCAGATGCTGGCGGTGGGGCGTGCGGTCATGGCCAAGCCCCGGCTGATGCTGCTCGACGAGGCCTCGCTGGGGCTCGCGCCCAGCACCGCGAAGGCGGTGTACGACGCGATCGCGCGGCTGCGGCGCGAGTCCGGCATCGCGATGCTCGTGGTCGAGCAGAACGCCACCCTCGCCTTCCGCCTGGTCGACACCGCCACGGTGCTCGAGACCGGCCGGAGCGTCCTGACCGGCACCTCCGCCGAGCTCAAGGGCATGGACGAGATCCGACGCGCATACCTGGGAGGCTGACGGTGGGGACCTTCATCCAGCTCGTCGTCGACGGGCTGTCGACCGGCTCGATCTACGCGGCGCTCGCCCTCGCGATCGTGCTGGTGAACCAGGCCACCGGCCTGGTCAACTTCGCGCAGGGCGGCATGGCGGTGCTCGCCGCCTATGTGGCGTGGTGGTTCACCGGCATCGGCGTGCCGCTGATCCTCGCCATCCTCATCTCGATCGTGTTCTCGTTCCTGCTCGGCTCGCTGATCGAGCGGTACGTGATGCGGCGGTTCGAGCGCGGCGACCCGGACACCGCCGTCGTGGTCACGATCGGCCTGCTGACCCTGATCACCGGGGTCTGCGGCTGGCTCTGGACCTACAACAACCAGCAATTCCCCTCGCTGTTCTCGCTGGACACGGTGCAGATCCTCGGCGCCTCGGTCAGCGTCCGCTCGATCGGCACGACCGTCGTGATCGTCGCGATCATGGTGCTGCTGCAGGCGCTGTTCGTGGGCACGAAGCTGGGCCTCGCGCTGCGCGCGGTCGCGGTGAACCCGCAGTCGGCCTCGCTGTCGGGCCTGCCGGTCGGACGGCTGCTGATGACCGGGTGGGGACTGGCCGCCGTGCTCGGCGCGGTGGCCGGGGCGCTGGTGGCGCCGCAGCTGACGCTGACCCCCGGGATGATGGACAACGCGCTGGTGTACGCGCTGGCCGCCGTCATCCTCGGCGGCATGTCGAGCCCGATCGGCGTGGTCGTCGCCGCGTGGCTGATCGGCGTGCTGGAGAACCTCGCCGCCGTCTACGTGCCCTTCATCGGCTACGACCTCAAGGTCGCCGTGCCGTTCGTGCTCATCTTCGTCGTGCTGATCGTGCGACCTCAGGGCCTGTTCGGCCGGAAAGCGGTGGTGCGCGTCTGATGCCCGCAGCAGCAGATCTCTTCTCCCGCACCTGGGTGCGGTGGACGCTGGCCGCCGCGGTCGTCGTGCTCCTGATCGTCCTGCCGCTCGTGCTGCCGGTGTTCGCGAACCAGACCCTGGCGCGCATCGGCGTGTTCGCGGTGGCCGTTCTCGGCCTCAACGTCGTCATGGGGTACACCGGCCAGGTCTCGCTGGGCCAGATCTTCTTCGTCGGCGTCGGCGCGTACGTCACCGCCTACGGCGTGCAGGAGGACTGGAACATCGTGCTGGTGTTCGTGCTGAGCGTGCTCATCCCCGGCGTCCTGGGCCTGATCGTGGCGCTGGCCGCCGCCCGGCTCGGGGGGCTGGCGATCGCGATGGTCACGATCGCCCTGCCGATCGTGGGCGTTCCGCTGGCCAAGCGCCTCTCCGATTTCACCGGCGGCTCGCAGGGGCTGTCGGCCCGGTTCGCGGACGCGCCCGACTGGAGCGGCCTCTACGACGACCAGTGGCAGCTGTACCTGGTGTTCCTCATCGGCGGGATCGTGTTCCTGCTGACGGCCAACCTGGTGCGCGGCAAGTACGGGCGGGCGTTCGCGATCGTGAAGGCCAACGAGGCGGTGGCCGCCTCCATGGGCATCTCGCCGTACCGGTACAAGGTCATGGCCTTCACCACGGCATCCCTCATCGGCGGGGTCAGCGGCTTCCTGTACATGCTCGTGGTGCAGTACACCTCGCCGGAGACGATGAGCTTCGCGCACTCGATCACGCTGCTGGCCTCCATGGTCATCGGCGGGGCCGCCAGCATCGTCGGCTCCCTGCTCGGCGGCGCGTACTACGTGCTCGTGCCGCAGCTGACCAACATCGTCGACCCGAACCTGACGGCACTGCTGCAGGGCGCCCTGTTGCTGCTCGTGCTGTTCGTCCTGCCCGGCGGGCTCGTCTCGCTGCCGCGCGTGGTCACCCGGCTCGCGCGGCGCGGCGGCTCCCGCGGCTCCCACACCTCCCCGACGCGATCGGCGGCGACGCCGGTGGCCGAGGACGGCACCCACACAGAGAGGCAAGAGAAGGCATGAACCTGCGCAAGAGGACAAAGGGGATCCTGGGCATCGTCGCCCTGACCTCCGCCGTCGCGCTCACGCTCGCGGGCTGTTCCCGCGGCGGCGACGCCACCACGGCCAGCCCCGGCATCACCGACACGACGATCACCCTGGGAATCACCACCCCGCTCAGCGGCGCCACCGCCGGACCCGGCACCTGCACCGTCGCGGGCATCACGGCGTACTTCGGTGCGGTCAACGCCGCCGGCGGCGTGACCTTCGGCGACGGCAAGACGCGCACCGTCGAGATCCAGGCGCTCGACGACGCGTACGACCCGCAGAAGGCCAAGGCCAACTACGACCAGCTCAAGGACAGCGTGTTCGCGATGACGGCGGGCCTGGGCACGCCCACGAACCGCGCCTACCGCGAGGCGGCGATCGCCGACGGCGTGCCGCAGGTGCTGGTCATGACCGGCGACCCGATCTTCAGCGACCAGAGCGAGAGCCCCGAGCAGCTCGGCTTCGTGCCGATCTACCAGAACGAGGGCCAGGCGTTCGGCGAGCTGCTGGCGGCGTCCGGTGAGTCCCACAAGGTCGCGATCCTGTCGCAGAACGACGACTACGGCGAGGGCTACGTGGAGGGCTTCAAGGCCGGCATCGAGGGCGCGAGCAACATCGAGATCGTCGACGAGCTGACCTACGAGGCCACCGACACGTCGGTGGACGCGCAGCTGACCGAGCTCGCTGCATCCGGTGCCGACGTGTTCTTCAACGCGATGTCGATCACCCCGCTCGTGATCTCGTCGATGCAGAAGGCGCAGCAGCTGAACTGGCTGCCCAGCTGGTTCCTGCCGTCGAACACGTCCAGCCCGAGCGCCATCGTCACCCCGGCCGGCGGCAGCGCCTTCCCCGGCGTGTACACGGTCGCGTTCGCCCAGTCGGCATCCAGCCCGACCTTCGCCGACAGCGACGAGGGCGCGCAGTTCCTCGCCGACCTCAAGGAGTACGCGGACTACCAGGACACGCCCGCCTATCCGCACTGCATCTGGAGCTACCAGGTCGGAGCGGTGCTGCAGCAGGCGTTCGAGAAGATGACCGAGCCGACGCGTGACGCCTTCATGACGGCGCTGCGCTCGATCAGCGACTACGAGGCGCCGTTCATGCTCGAGGGCACGTCGGTGAACACGACCGTGGACGGCTCGCCCGCGGTCTCCACGGTCGTCGTGCAGAAGTACAACGGCAGCGGCTACGCGACGGTCTCCGACTTCGGGTGAGCCGGCGTCATCGCTGAGCGGACGCCGTCACGCGCCGCATCCGCGTGGATGGCTACAGTTCCTGCTGATGGCGCCTGTTATTCCGAGCGCCATTCGCAGGAACTGTAGCCATGCCGGGGCCGGGGCGGCGGCGTGAGCGGATGCCGTCAGTCGAGCGCGCGCAGCAGCGCGGCGATGCCCTCCAGGTGCGCACGGGTCGCGGCCTCGGCGGCATCCGCATCCTGAGCGAGCACCGCGTCGATGATCGCGATGTGCTCGGGCGCCGACTGCGCGGCGCGACCGGGATGGAAGGCGAGCCGGAACTGATGGCGTGCGGTCTGCGCCCGCAGCCGCTCCAGCAGCGCCGTCGCCGTCGCGTGCCCGCTGTCCTCGCGCAGCAGCCGGTCCATCTCCTGGTTCAGGCGCGAGTACTCGATCAGGTCGCCGGCGGCGACCGCGTCGATGATCTCGTCGCGGAGCGCCCGGAGGGCGTCGGCCTGGGCGGCGGTGAGACGCTCGGCGGTCTTGCGCGCGCACAGCGACTCCAGTCCGATGCGCACCTCGATGATCTCGATCGCCTCGTCCACCGTGAGGGCGCGCACCCGGGCGCCGCGGTTGGGCAGCCGCTCGATCAGCCCCTCGCCGGCGAGGGTGCCGAGCGCGGTGCGCACCGCGGCGCGGGTCGCCCCGTACGACTCGGACAGGTCGGCCTCGATGAGGCGCTGGTTCGGGGCGAGGTCGCCGCGCAGGATGGCGTCGCGGATGCGGCCGGTGAGGGCGGATGCCGTCGTCGTGGGCGCCGGCTCGAGCGTCGTCATGCGTGTCCTTCCCGCGACGCGGGTGCGTCACGATCCCGAATATTGTCGCCGATCTGCGCGCCGATCCGCGTAGAATTATTCGTGAGCATGGAATCGAGCACGAAGGAGTGCGGACTATGACCATTGCGGACACGGCTGCCCGGGTGCGGACCGGGCTGTTCATCGGCGGCGCGGAGCGCTTCACCGACGATGTGCTGACGATCCCCGATCCGGCCAAGCCCGGCGCCGTGGTGGGTGAGGCGGCCGCGGCGTCCCCGGCCGACGTCGCCGACGCGGTCGCCGCCGCGAGGGAGGCGTACCCCGCCTGGGCGGCGCTGGGCGCGCTCGAGCGCGCACGGCTCATGGCCGAGGCGATCGCGGGGATCGCCGACGACCGCGACACGGACGCGGCGATCCTGTCGCAGGAGAACGGCAAGATCCGGATGGAGGCATGGGTCGACGCGCTCGTGTTCGAGATCCGCTGGAACCTCGCGCTGATGCTCCGAGACGAGGTGGAGAAGGGGCACACGCTGCCCGTGGTGCCCGGCGCGATCCCGGTCTCGACGGACGTCGCCTACCAGCCGCTCGGGGTCGTCACCGTCATCGTGCCGTTCAACTGGCCGATCGCGATCCTCGGGGCGGCCCTGCCGCATGCCCTGCTGGCCGGCAACACGGCGATCGTGAAGCCGCCGCCCTCCGCGCCGCTCGCGACGGCCCGTGTGGTGCAGCGCGTCGCGGAGAAGCTGCCCCCCGGGGTCCTGAACGTCGTCACGGGCACGGACGAGAACATGGCGGGTCTGATCGCCGACGTCGACAAGGTCTGCTTCACCGGCAGCGTGAACGGCGGCAAGCGGATCATGGAGATGGCCGCGGGGACCCTGACCCGGGTGACGCTGGAGCTCGGCGGCAACGATGCCGCGGTCCTCCTCGAGGACGCGATCCTCGACGACGTGCACCTCGACCGGCTGTACGCGGCGATCTACGACACGACCGGCCAGATCTGCATGAACGCGAAGCGCGTGTTCGTGCACCGGTCCCGGCTCGACGAGCTGGTGGCGGGGCTCGAGGCCCGGCTGGACCGGGCGGTCATCGGCTACGGGCTCGACGAGGACACGACCATGGGGCCGCTGCACCAGCGCGCGCAGAAGGCGTTCGTCGCGGAGATCGTCCAGGAGGCGAGGGACGCCGGCGCCGAGGTGCGGGAGTACGGACAGCTGCCCGGCGGGGAGCTCGCCGGCGGCAACTTCCTGCGGCCCGCGATCGTGATCGACCCCGACCCGTCGCTGCGGGTCGTGACGCAGGAGCAGTTCGGCCCGGTCATCCCCATCATCCCGTTCGACGACGAGGCGGATGCCGTGCGTCTGGCCAACGACACGTGGGGCGGGCTGTGCGGGAGCGTATGGACGGCGTCGCCCGAGGCGGCGCAGCGCGTCGGGTCGCAGCTCGTGTGCGGCTACGTCTGGGTCAACGACCACGGTGCGACCCGCCTGGACCTGCGGGCCCCGTTCGGCGGCATGAAGCAGTCGGGCATCGGCCGCGAGCAGGGCATCGAGGGCGTCCGCGCGTTCCAGGACACCCGGTCGATCGCGACGATCGACCCCGACGCGCTGGCGGCGATGGCGCACTGATCCGGCCCGCGCGACAGCTCCGACCCGCGCGCCCGCCGGCGCCGGGGCGGCGGCTCAGCCTCCGGCGGGCCCGCTCAGGCGGTCCACCAGCGCGAGCCCGCGATGCGCCCAGGCGATCTCGCCGCGGGCGCGCTCGGCGAGCCCCTCATAGGTGAACCGCTTGTACTCGATCGTGCGTTCGCGGTCGGCGTCCGCGGTGACGGCGAGGCGCCGGACGAGCATCGGGTTGTCGAGGTCGTCGATATGGCGCAGCTCGCCGTCGAACTGCGCGAGCTCGCCCTCCCAGTGCACGATGTGGGCGCGCAGGAAGGCGCGGGCGGCATCCGGCTCCGCCGACTCCAGGTAGGCGGCTCGCAGATGGGCCGGGTCGCGGAAGCGCTGATAGTCGAGCGGTCCGTTCATCCAGCCGAGGAACGCCCGCTCGCCGGCCGGGGTGACGTGGTAGAGCCGCCGCATCCCGCGCTCGCCGCGCGCCTGGTCCTCGGTCTCGACGAGGCCCTCGGCGGCCATCTTGCGCAGCTCCGGGTAGATCTGCGAGTCGGGCGCGTGCCACACGTGGCCGACCGACAGGGAGAACTGCTTCTGCAGGTCGTAGCCCGACTGGGGCCCGACCCGCAGGATCGCCAGCAGCGCGTACCGCAGACTCACGGCATCCCCTTCCGTCCGTTCACGCTTCCGACGCTAGCCGCTGAGAAGGTCGCGGGGCGCGCACCGGCGCGGGCGGGGTGCCTCAGGCGTTGCCGTAGCCGGTGCGCCAGCCGCCGTGGTAGGTCTGGCGGGCGACCGTCGAGTACGGCACCGGGCTCACGACGACGCGCACGTCGGTCTGCGCGTGCGGCTCGACGGACGCCTTCGCGGTGCCCCCGTCCGGCTCGCCCCAGACCACCCGCAGCTCGGTGCCCTCCGGCACGTCGGGATCGACGACGCCAAGCGACAGACCGCGGCTCTCGTTCGCGCTGTAGCCGGTGAACATCGAGAACCCGACGACGTTGCCGTCGGCGTCCACCACCGAGTCGTAGTTCGCGGAGCCGTAGTTGGCCAGCGGCAGGTCGAAGAACTTGTAGTGCGGGCCGTCCACGTTCAGCAGCGACGTCCACACCTTGCCGAGGTCGTCGGCGTCCCACGCCAGGGTCACCTTTCGTCGCTGCGTGGCGGGGTCGATCTGCTCCAGGGCGTCGCGACCGATGAAGTCGTGGTCGAACTTCACGAAGGAGCCGTAGCCGAGCTCCCACGGGGTCAGGTAGTAGTCCTCGATGTCGTCGGACA
>NZ_JASGEL010000099.1:0-30584 GCF_047606385.1 Microbacterium sp. | reverse complement strand
GCTCCCCCCGCCCCGCCCGCGCAGCCGGCCTACGCCGCGCCCTCGGCGCCCGGCTACGCGGCGTCGAGCACGGCACCCCCGTATGCTCCCGGGCCCCCGCCGCAGCCCGGTTATGCGGCCGCCCCTCAGCAACCCGGATATGCGCCGGCGCGCCCGTCGCGGAAGGGGCTGTGGATCGGACTCGGCGTCGGCGGCGGCGTCCTGGTGCTGGCGGGCATCATCGTCGCCGTCCTGGTGATCGTCAGCCTCGTCAAGGGAGCCACCAGCGCTCCCGAGCAGGCGCTCAACGACTACAACTCGGCGTGGATGACGGGGGACTGCGGCACGATCGAGCGGTTGACGACCTCCGACTGGAAGGACGAGTGGAGCTTCAGCTGCAGCGACACCGAGGCCAACGCCGCCGACCCGCCGCAGTCGTGGCACATGACCGTGACGCATTCCTCGGTCTCCGGCGACGAGGCCGACATCGACTACACGCTGTCCGGGGTCGACTCCGACGGCAGCTCCTTCTCCGGCGACTACTCCGCGGTCCTGGTGCAGACTGGCGGCACGTGGCTGATCGATGAGGACGACTATGTCGGCTGATCCGCAGCGCTCGCGGATGACACGCGCGAGCCCTCGTCGGTTTTGCGAGAGCGGGGAGTTCGGCTAAAGTCGATCAAGTGCTCGGAGCGATCCGGGACACGCGGATGTAGCGCAGTTGGTAGCGCATCACCTTGCCAAGGTGAGGGTCGCGAGTTCGAGTCTCGTCATCCGCTCGAGTGCGGTATCCCCTCCAGGGATCACGCCGTGGGTATCGAACCACACACGGTGGCGTGGCCGAGCGGCTAGGCACCGGCCTGCAAAGCCGTTTACACGGGTTCGAATCCCGTCGCCACCTCGCTCACAACTGAACAGCCTGAACAGGCGCGATTGGCGCAGCGGTAGCGCGCTTCCCTGACACGGAAGAGGTCACTGGTTCGATCCCAGTATCGCGCACCGAACAACCCCCGGGATCCCGAGGGTTTTCTCGTTCAGTCCCGGTCGTCCGCTTTTCCGGGCCGGACCTCGGCGTCCGCGGCGATGTCGACTCGGGTGATTCCGCCATGCTCGGAGACCTCCACCCGCGGGCGGGCGTCGGCATCCGTCGCCTTGGGTGCCGTCGTCAACTGATCGCGGCGCTGTTCATCTCGTTCCGGTGTGTCCATGCGGCGACCATATCCCGCCCCTGCCGGATCTCGGCCCTGTCCCGGCGCGAGGCGCTGCGGCATCTGTGACCGGCACCGCTATGCTCGCCGCAGAGCCGACCGGAGGAACGCCATGACCGAAGCCGCACCCGCGAAGTCGCCCGTGATCCTGGGCCTGCTGCCCTTCGGCGGGGTCGTGCTGTTCCTCGTCGCCGAGATCATCGTGCTCGTCGCCGGCGGCGCGTCCGACTTCCTGTACTGGACGACGATGAACGCCGTCCTGTTCCTCGTCGGCTCGTCGGCGCTGGGCAGCGGAATCGCGCACCTGTTCTTCGGCCCGACGATCGCCCGGTCGATCGGATGGGCGCCCGGCCCGTTCCAGTTCGAGGTGGGCGCCGCGAACCTCGGCATCGGCATCGCGGCGATCGTCGTCGGCGCCGCACTGCCGCCCGTGGCCTGGATCGGCCCGGTCATCGTCGCCGTCGTGTTCCTCGTGCTCGCCGGCATCGGTCACATCCGTCAGATCGTCACGACGCACAACATGTCGATCAACAACGCGGGGCCGATCCTGTTCCTCGACTTCCTGGCACCGCTCGCGACGCTCGTGCTCTGGCTCGTGCTGATCCTCCGGTAGGGCTACGGCAGCCGCCAGACCACCGGCACGACCGCGAGGCCCACCGCCACCGGTCCCAGCACGAGACCCCAGCCGACGAAACCGCGCCAGGACACGTCGACTCCGTCCGAGCGCAGCCGATCGTGCCACAGAAGGGTCGCGAGCGAACCCCACGGCGTGATCACCGGTCCCGCGTTGACGCCGATCAGCAGCGCGGCCAGCAGTGCCGGCGTGGACGCCGACGGCTCGAGGGCGAGGTACGCGGGGAGGTTGTTCCCGGCGTTCGCGCCCAGCATCCCGAGCCCGGCCGCGACCCACAGACCCACCGGCCCGGCGCCGATCCACGTGCCGAGCACGTTCAGGGCTCCGGTCGCCTCCAGTGCGCCGACGGCGAGGAACAGGCCCGCGGCGAAGACGAGCACCCGCCATGGCACGAGACCGAGGCGCAGCGCGCGCGGATGCCGCCACAGGAACAGCGCGACGAGCACCATGGCCGCGGCGACCGCCGGCAGCCACGGCGCCATCCCGCTCACGAGCAGCGGCAGCAGCACCGCCACGACGACTCCGCTCGTGATCAGCAGCGCACGGTCGGCGACCTCCGGCAGCGGAGCGGGCGCGAAGCGACCACGGAGATCCCGCCGGTGCACGAGCCACAGCAGCACGACGGTGACGACGACGGCGATGAGCGCGGAGGGTCCCAGCAGCGCGAGGAAGTCCCACGGCGAGCTCGAGGCGAGCCGGTGCAGCGCGAGCAGATTCGTGAGGTTCGAGACCGGCAGCGCCAGGGACGCCGTGTTCGCCAGCCAGACCGTCGCGAACGCGAAGGGCAGGGGCGGCAGACGGTGCGCGCGCGCGACCGCGACGACGACCGGGGTCAGCAGCACCGCCGTCGTGTCCAGGGAGAGGAACGCCGTCGCGACGACGGCGAGAGCCACCACCAGCAGCCACAGCACCGCCGTGCGGCCGCGCGCGAACCGCGCCAGCATCCCCGCGGCCAGATCGAACACGCCGGCCGTGGCCGCGAGCTCGGCGACCACCGTGATGGCGACGACGAACAGCAGGACCGGCCAGACCCGTTCGGCGATGGCCAGCACCGCATCCGTCGGCAGGATGCCGAACGCGATCGCGACGCCGCCGAGCACCAGCAGCGCCGCGCCGATCAGGGCCAGCCGCACGGCATCCATCATGCCCGGGCCGACCCGGCCGGACCGGTAGCCTGGACGGGAGCCACTTTCTGGAGAGTTTCCGTGACCGATCCCACTGTTGCCGGCGTCGCCTACCCGACCGACGGCTTCGCCCTGTTCCCCGATCGCTCCGTCATCGCCCTGCGCGTGAACGGCGAGCTGAAGGACCTCGCGACGACCGTGACCGCGGCCGACGACGTGGAGCCGGTCACGGTGGAGTCGCCGGACGGCCTCGCCATCCTGCGCCATTCCACCGCGCACGTGCTCGCACAGGCCGTGCAGCGCATCAAGCCGCAGACGACCCTCGGCATCGGCCCGCCCATCGCCGACGGCTTCTACTACGACTTCGGCACGGACACCCCGTTCACGCCCGAGGATGTCAAGGCCATCAAGAAGGAGATGGAGCGGATCGTCCGGGAGAACCAGAGGTTCGTGCGGCGCGCGGTGACCGACGACGAGGCGCGAGCCGAGCTCGCGCACGAGCCGTTCAAGCTCGAGCTGATCGGCCTCAAGGGCGGTGCGGACAACACCGAGGGCGCCTCGGTCGAGGTGGGCGGCGGGGAGCTGACCATCTACGACAACGTGAACCGTGAGGGCGAGACGGTCTGGAAGGACCTGTGCCGGGGCCCGCACGTGCCGGGCACCCGCCTCATCGGCAACGGGTGGGACCTGCTGCGCGTCGCGGGCGCCTACTGGCGGGGCAGCGAGAAGAACCCGCAGCTCCAGCGCATCTACGGCACGGCCTGGCCGACCAAGGACGAGCTGCGCGCATATCAGCAGCGGCTCGAGGAGGCGGCCAGACGCGACCACCGCAAGCTCGGCAAGGAGCTCGACCTGTTCTCGTTCCCGGACGAGATCGGGTCGGGCCTGTCGGTCTGGCATCCCAAGGGCGGCATCATCCGTCAGGAGATGGAGCAGCACCACCGGCGGCGTCACGCCGAAGCCGGCTACAGCTGGGTCTACACCCCCCACATCTCCAAAGAGGACCTGTTCCTCACCTCGAACCACCTCGTCACCTACCGCGACGGCATGTTCCCGCCGATCCGGATGGACGAGGAGACGGACGCCGAGGGCCACGTCACCAAGCAGGGCCAGGACTACTACCTGAAGCCCATGAACTGCCCGATGCACATCCTCATCTACAAGGAGCGGGCGCGCAGCTACCGCGATCTGCCGATGCGGCTGGCCGAGAACGGCACGGTCTACCGCAACGAGCTCTCCGGCGCGCTGCACGGCCTGACCCGGGTGCGCGGGTTCACCCAGGACGACTCGCATCTGTTCGTCACCCGCGACCAGCTGGAGACGGAGGTCACACGCGTCCTGGAGTTCGTCGTCTCGATGCTGCGGGACTTCGGGCTGAACGACTTCGAGCTCGAGCTGTCGATGCGCGACGACGAGAAGTCGAAGTGGATCGGCTCCGACGAGTTCTGGGAGTACTCCACCGACGCCCTCCGCAACGTGGCGCTGGCGACCGGGCTGAAGCTCACCGAGGTGCCGGGCGAGGCCGCGTTCTACGGGCCGAAGATCGACCTGAAGACGCGGGACGCGATCGGACGCACCTGGCAGCTGTCGACCGTCCAGGTGGACCCGAACCTGCCGGAGCGCTTCGGGCTGGAGTACACCGGGCCCGACGGCGAGAAGCACCGCCCGATCATGATCCACCGGGCGCTGTTCGGCTCCATCGAGCGGTTCTTCGCGATCCTGCTGGAGCACTACGCCGGCGCGTTCCCGGTGTGGCTCGCGCCGGTGCAGGTCGTCGGCATCCCGGTCGCGGACGAATACGGCGAATATCTGCAGGCCGTCGTCGACCGGCTCCGCGAGCACGGCGTGCGCGCCGAGGTCGACCACTCCGACGACCGGATGCAGAAGAAGATCCGCACCCATACGACGCAGAAGGTGCCGATCCAGCTGATCGCGGGGGAGCAGGACCGCTCGGCCGGCACCGTGTCGTTCCGCTTCCGCGACGGCACGCAGACCAACGGCATCCCGATCGACGAGGCGATCGACCGCATCCTGCGCGCCGTCGCCGACAAGTCGCTCGTCGACACGGCGGACGACCTGCCGTGAGCGGCACCGCGGGCGGTGACGAGGACGCGGAGCTGGCCGCCGCATCCTCGTTCGCCGGGGTGCCGGACGAGTTCCAGCGGCTGTGGACACCCCACCGCATGGCGTACATCAATGCCGGTGCGGACGCGATGCGCGCGTCGTGCCCGTTCTGCGCGGCGCCGGAGAAGTCGGACGTCGACGGGCTCATCGTGCACCGGGGCGTGACCGCCTACGTGCTGCTGAACCTGTTCCCGTACAACTCCGGGCACCTGCTGGTGTGTCCGTACCGTCACATCGCGACCTACGATCAGGCCACCCTGGACGAGGTCGACGAGATCGGTGCCCTGACGCAGGCCGGGATGCGGGTGCTGCGCGGCGTCGCGCGCTGCGACGGGTTCAACATCGGCATGAACCAGGGCGCGGTCGCCGGTGCGGGCGTCGACGAGCACCTGCACCAACACATCGTGCCGCGGTGGGCCTCGGACGCGAACTTCTTCCCGATCATCGCGAAGACGAAGGCGCTGCCGCAGCTGCTCGGCGAGGTGCGTCAGGCGGTCGCCGACGCCTGGCCGGCGTGACGCCGGGCGGATGCCCTCAGCGCACCTGCGTGACGGCGAACTGCATCCGGGGGTGGGCGTAGGCCTCCTGGGACTCGACGAGCTGCAGCTCGCGCTGTCCGGACTCGTAGGTGGTGGTCAGCAGGTCGAACACGCTCGAGACCGTCCGGGCGAGGGCGTCGGCGGCATCCCCGCTCGCGCGGTAGTGCGCGGTGAACAGCGCGGCCGTGACGTCGCCCGAGCCGTTCGCCTTCATCGGGATGTGCGGGGTCTGCACGATCCACGCGCCGTCATCGGTCACCGCGAGCATCTCGATCGTGTCCTCCAGACGGTCGGGACGCTCGACGCTGGTGACGAGCACCGTGCGCGGGCCCAGCGCGCGAGCGAGGTCGGCGGACGCGAGCGTCGAGGCCAGGTCCGCCGGCTCCGTGCCGGTGAGGAAGCCGAGCTCGAACTGATTCGGGGTGATCACGTCGGCCTGCGGCACCACCCGGTCGCGCAGCAGGATCGGGATCGCGGGTGCCACGAAGCAACCGCTGCGCGCGTTGCCCATCACCGGGTCGCAGGAGTACAGCGCGGACGGGTTGGCGGCCTTCACCCGGGCCACGGCCTCGAGGATCACCTCGCCGATGCCCTCGCCGCCCTGGTATCCGCTGAGCACCACGTCGATCTCTCCCAGCACGCCGCGCTCGTCGATGCCGGTGATGACCTCGCGCACGTCGTCCGGGGAGATGAGCGGCCCGCGCCACGCGCCGTAGCCGGTGTGGTTCGAGAAGTTCACGGTGTACACCGGGAGCACCTCGACGCCGATGCGCTGCAACGGGAAGACGGCGGCCGAGTTGCCCACGTGGCCGTAGGCGACGGCGGACTGGATGGAGAGGATCTTCACCGATCGATCATCCCATCGCGGCGACGAGGTCGTCGGCGAGCCGGGCCTGGTGGGCGTCGTCGAGCGCGTGCACGGTCAGGCGCAGGCACGACGCCGCGGCGGGGTCCGCGAGCACGAACTCGTCTCCCGCGCGAGCGAGCCAGCCGCGGTGCAGCAGACGCTCGGCGACGCCCCGGGCGGGCACCGGAAGCCGCACCCAGGTGCTCAGCCCGTCGCCCGCGTCCGTCGGCAGCCCGCGGTCGCGCATCAGCCGGGCGAACGCCGCGTTCCGTTCGGCGTAGTGCGAACCCGCCGCCCGGATGCGGGCGAGGGCGGCCGGATCCGTCAGCTGCAGGTGAGCGAGCCGCTGCAGCAGATGGCTGACCCAGGCGGTGCCGGGGCGCAGCCGCAGCGCGAGCGTGTCGGCGGTCTCGGGATCGCTGGCGACGACGGCCAGGCACATGTCGGGACCGAGGAACTTCGAGACCGAGCGGATCAACGCCCACCGACGGTGCCCCGGCCCGATGAGCGATCGGTACGGCTGCGCCGAGAGCATCGAGAAGTGGTCGTCCTCGATGACCAGCGCGTAGGGGTGGTCGGCGAGCACCTCGCGCAGCGCGGCCGCGCGCTCGGCGCTCAGGCTCGCGCCGGTGGGGTTCTGTGCGCGCGGGGTGCAGACGACGGCGCGCACACCGGCCCCCAGCGCGTCGCGGAGCCCGGCCACGGTCATGCCCTCGGCATCCACCGGCACGGGAACGGCGCGGTAGCCCCCGAGCCGCACGGTGTTCATGCTCGTGAGGAAGCAGGGGTCCTCGAGGGCCACGGCGTCGCCCCGGGTGAGGGTCTGGGCGAGCAGGCGCTCCACGCCGTCGGAGGCGCCGCTGGTGATCGTCAGACGCACCGGGAGGGCCGGGTCGAGGGCCTCCCGCATCCATTCGTCCGCCCAGTCGGCCAGCCCCGGCTCGATGACCGGCTCGCCGTAGAGCACCGGCCGGCCGGCGATGCGTCCGAGCGCGGCGGCGAGGTCGGGGATGAGATCCGGGTCGGGGTTGCCGGTGCCGACGTCGCGCAGCAGGGCGCCCGGCACGACGGCTTCCCGGGTGCCCGGGGCGAGGCCTTCCCGTGCGTCCGGGGCGAAGCCTTCCTGCGCTACCCGAGCCCGGTCCGCGATGCGCGTGCCGGTGCGGCCGCGGGCGACCACGACACCCGCCTGGGCGAGCTGGCGATAGGCGGCGACGACGGTGTTGCGGTTCAGGCCGAGGTGCTCGGCCAACGCGCGCACCGGTGGCAGGGCGTCGCCCGGGCGCAGCTCGCCGCGGGCGGCGAGGGCGCGCACGCTCCCGGCGATCTCCGTCGCCGTCGCGCCCGTGATCTCAGTGGCCGTGGTCATGTCGTCTCACCTGCGAAAGGGTATGTCGTGGAACATGCTAGCGTTTGGCATAGGTCAAAAGATTTCATGCCCGAAGGAGACCTCGTGTCCACTCCCACCACCGGATCCGACCGCGTCAAGCGCGGCCTCGCCGAGATGCTCAAGGGCGGCGTCATCATGGACGTCGTCACGCCCGAGCAGGCGAAGATCGCCGAGGACGCCGGCGCCGTCGCCGTCATGGCGCTCGAACGGGTGCCGGCCGACATCCGGGCGCAGGGCGGCGTGTCCCGGATGAGCGACCCGGACATGATCGACGGCATCATCGAGGCGGTCTCGATCCCGGTGATGGCCAAGGCCCGCATCGGCCACTTCGTCGAGGCGCAGGTGCTGCAAGAGCTCGGCGTCGACTACATCGACGAGTCCGAGGTGCTCTCGCCGGCGGACTACGTGAACCACATCGACAAGTGGGGCTTCACCGTGCCGTTCGTCTGCGGCGCCACGAACCTGGGGGAGGCGCTGCGCCGGATCAACGAGGGCGCGGCGATGATCCGCTCCAAGGGCGAGGCCGGCACCGGCGACGTCTCCGAGGCGATGAAGCACATCCGCAAGATCCGCGGCGAGATCGCGGCGCTCGGCGCGCTGCCGAAGGACGAGCTGTACGTCGCGGCCAAGGAGCTGCAGGCGCCGTATGAGCTCGTCGCCGAGATCGCCGAGACCGGGAAGCTCCCGGTCGTGCTGTTCGTCGCCGGCGGCGTCGCGACCCCGGCCGACGCCGCGATGATGATGCAGCTGGGCGCCGACGGCGTGTTCGTCGGCTCGGGCATCTTCAAGAGCGGCGACCCGGCGGCGCGTGCCGCCGCCATCGTGAAGGCGACGACCTTCTCCGACGACCCGAAGGTGATCGCCGAGGTGTCCCGCGGCCTGGGCGAGGCCATGGTCGGCATCAACGTCGCCGACCTGCCCGCGCCGCACCGCCTCGCCGAGCGTGGCTGGTAGCACGCGCCCCGTCGGCGTGCTCGCCCTGCAGGGCGATGTGCGCGAGCACGCGCAGGTGCTGGCGGGGCTGGGCGCGGAGGTCGTGCTGGTCCGCCGGCCGGCGGACCTGGCATCCGTCGACGGCCTCGTCCTGCCCGGCGGGGAGTCCAGCGTGATCGACAAGCTGTCGCGGGCGTTCGGGATGCGGGAGCCGATCCGCGACGCGATCCGTTCCGGTCTGCCGGTCTACGGCACGTGTGCGGGGCTCATCCTGCTCGCCGATCGTATCGTGGACGGCATCCAGGGCCAGCAGACCTTCGGCGGGCTCGACGTGACCGTGCGCCGGAACGCGTTCGGCGGCCAGGTCGACTCGTTCGAGACCGACCTCGACGTGCCGGCGCTGGGGGAGCGGCCGGTGCACGCGGTGTTCATCCGCGCGCCGCTGGTCGAACAGACGGGACCGGATGCCGAGGCGTTGGCGACCCTTCCGGACGGGCGGGTCGTCGCCGTACGGCAGGGGAATCTGCTGGGCACGGCGTTCCACCCGGAGATGACCGGCGAGCACCGCTTCCACGAGCTGTTCCTGGCGTCGGTGCGCGCGGGGAGATAATCGCCCTGCGATCCTCGAGCCGGCGGAGGGAGGTCGCGATGACGGAGGATCCCCGCCTGGCGGCGGCACGCCGCCGGGCCGAGAACGCGGCGCGCGCGGACCGCGGCGACCCCGAGGACAGAGCGCAGCGCGGAGCGACGGCGAGCGGGCAGTCCGAGCTGCAGCGGGCGGCGATGGTCGAGACGGCGATCGAGCTGGCGATCCGTCGCGGCGACTTCGACGACCTGCCCGGTGCCGGCAAGCCGCTGCCGGGACTGGGCGGTCCTCCCGATCCGGACTGGTGGCTGCGCCGCAAGATCGAGACCGAGCAGCTGCGCGGGCTCGGGCCGGCGGCGCTGACTCTGCGCGTGGAGAACACGGAGCTCGACGCGCGACTGGACGATCTGTCGCGAGAGGCGGAGGTGCGCGAGACGGTCGAGGACTTCAACCGTCGTGTGATCGAGGCGCGTCGCCAGCTCCTCGGCGGACCGCCCGTGGTCACTCCGACGCGTGACGTCGACGACGAGGTCACGGCGTGGCGGGAGCGCCGTGAACGACGACGGCAGGCGGCCGAGAGCGCGCAGCGGGCAGCCGAGCCGCCGACCCGGCGTCGTGGTCGTCGAGGTCGCGCGGGACGCTCTCGGTAGCAGGCTCGCTCACGTCTGCAGAACACGCGTGCGTAACCGCGTGGGAGAGGTGGTCACCGCGCGCCAGCGCAGCGTCGCGTCGAACCAGCCGGGCGACCGCACCTCGGGCACGCCGCGATTCATGCGGATCCGCCAGCCGCTGCGGTCGAGGAACCGGTGGTGGAACCAGCAGAGCAGCACGCCGTTGTCGGTATGGGTCGGTCCGCCCTGCGCGTGCTCGACGACGTGGTGGATCTCGCACCACGCCGCAGGCACCCCGCATCCCGGGATCACGCAATTGCCGTCGCGGAGTGCGATCGCACGACGCTGATGGCGGTTGAAGACGCGTTCTGTCGTGCCGATGCGGATGATCTTCCCCGTCGGCGAACTGGCGATCCGCTGGATCACGCCGCGGCAGCCGATGTGCCGGGCGGCGTCGATCGAGATCGCCTCATCGTGCCCCTGGGCGTGCGCGTACCCGCGACCGCTCGCGAGCTCCTCCTCCGTGACGGAGACCACGAGTGTCGGTGCGGCCCCGCCGACGGTGGGGAGCAGACCACTGGACGCCGCGGCGCCCAGCGCCGCCGCGAACGCGTCGTGCTGCTTCTGCGCGCGGGTGCGGTCATCGCGCGGTGCGTCCGGCGACTCGTCGTCGGGAGCGAACACGACCGTACGAGGTGAGAGCTGCGCATCGAAGATCGTCTGCAACTGGGCGGCGACCTCGGGCAGGAGCGTACCGCGGATGCGAACGCCCTCCGGCGTCGCGACGCCGAGCGTGACCGCGCGCGTGCGCATCGCCGCCCGCTCGCGCGGCTCTGCGCCGTCCTGGTCCAGCACGGTGGCCCAGACCTGCGCCTGCAGGCGCAGGAGGTCTGCGCACAGGGGCGGTGCCTGATCGGGACCGTCGCCGCGGGCCTCGGCGACGATGAGCTCCTCGGCGTGTCGGCGTGCGTCCGGCGGGACGCGCGGGCAGGTCGACAGCAGCGGCATGGCGATGGCCAGCACTCCGTCGATGCCGAGCACGCCGTCGAGCATCGCCTGCCGTACATGCGGCAGCTCGGGCAGCAGCTCTTCACCGGTCGTCGGCGACACGTTCGGCCGCACCGCACGGGCCGCGCGCTGCAGGCGCGACGCCGTCTGCGCGCTCGCACGGGTGACGCGCTGGACGAGTTCGCCGACATCATGACACCCCATATGCGCCGTCATGTGCTCCTCGCGGGCAGGGCCTTCCGACCGTGCGGCGATCTCGCCGACGAGATCGGCCATGGCCGCCTCGACGAGTCGTCGCGCGTCGGAGAGCGCGGCGAGATCGGACGCGATCTCGTTCTCCGACAGCGCGCGGAACAGGCCCGGCCGGATGCCGTCGACCACCAGCGCCGCCGCGCTGTCGCGAACGGCGGTGATGGCTTCGGCGAGGAGGTCCATGGATCCATTCTGATGAGGGCCTCCGACATCCGACCGCGTCGATGGAGCCGGACAGCCGGCGTCGATCCGTGCGGCGCCTACCGGCTCGCGACCAGCGCGTCGATCCCGTCGAGCAGACGGTCGATGCCGAACGTCAGGGCCGTGTCCCGTCCCGCGCCCGTGTCGGAGAAGGCCGCGACCGTCTGCGGATAGTCGGCGCCGCGGACAGCCAGCACGGGCGCGAGCACGCGGCCCATGTCCGCCTCCGGGGCCGACGCCGACACCGCCCGCTGCGCGAGCGACATCGCGTGACCGGACAGGAGCGCGAGCACGTCGAGCTTCTCGGGCGCCGTCAGCGGCAGGCCGTCCAGGGCGAGCAGGCCGGACTCGAACCACCGCAGCTCACGCGGACCCGGGACATGGTTGCGTTGCGCGAGCTCGATCGCCCACGGGTGCGCCGCCGCCTGCTCGAAGAGCTCGAGCGCCCACCGCGTGAGGACTGCGCGCCAGTCGGTCCCGCCGTCCGCCGGCGGCGCGTCGAGGGCGCCGTCGAGCATGAGCGCGTGGAGCCCGGCGCGGCCGGGAACGTATCGGTACAGCGCCATCTTCGTGGTCTCGAGACGGTCCGCCAGCCGTTGCATCGTGACCGCATCGAGTCCGTCCGCATCCGCGATCGAGATGCCCCGGTCGACCACCTGCGCCAGCATGAGACGGGGCTTCGGGCCCGGCCTGGTCCGTCGGTCGCCCTCCTGGCTCCACAGCAGCGCCACGACGTCGTCATCGTTCGCGTCCACTCGATCTCCTCGCTTGCAATTGCGTCCAGCATACGCTATCTCTTGATTGCGTCTATTAGACGCAGATACCGAGAGGAGCAGCGGGTGAGGATCCTGATCTCCGGAGCGAGCATCGCCGGTCCCGCGCTGGCGCACTGGCTGGGACGCCACGGCTTCGAGGTGACCGTGGTGGAGAAGGCGCCCGCCGTGCGTCCGGGAGGCCAGGCCGTCGACTTCACAGGCCGCACCCATCTCGGCGTCCTGGACCGCTTGGGCGTGCTCGAGGAGGTCCATGCCGCTCAGACGCCGAAGACGGACTGGCGGATGGTCGATGGGCTCGGTCGCGTGAGAGCGACGGTCCCGGGGGACTTCATCGGCGGCGATGTGGAGATCCTCCGCGGCGACCTGGCCGCGATCCTGCACCGTCGCAGCGACGGCGAGGCTGAATACGTCTTCGGAGACGAGATCACCGCGCTGCGGCAGTCGCCGGCCGGAGTGGACGTCGAGTTCGCGCACCGGCCGGCCGAGCGGTACGACCTCGTGATCGGAGCCGACGGCGTGCACTCCGTCGTCCGCCGGCTGGCCTTCGGCCCGGAGACCGAGCACGTCGAGGCGCTCGGCCGCTACTACGCGGTGGCGAGCAGCACGGTCCCGCTGGACGATCTCGTGACGCAGCTGCCGAGCGGCCGGGCCGTCGCGTACGCGTACAACGAGCCGGGCCGGCTCGCCATGCTCGGCGGTCAGAAGGCCCCGTGCCTGTTCGTGTTCAGCGCCGACCGGCCGGACTACGACCGGCACGACATCGCATCCCAGCGACGATTCCTCGAGAACGGCTTCCGGGGCGCGGGCTGGCGGGTGCCGGCAGCACTCGAGGCGTGCCGGGAGAGCGCCGACTTCTATCTGGACGCGCTCGTGCGCACGCGGATGACCTCGTTCACCCGCGGCCGCGTGGCTCTCGTCGGCGACGCCGGCTACGCGAACACTCTCGGCGGGTTCGGCACCGGCCTCGCGATCGTCGGCGCCTACGTCCTCGCGGGCGAGCTGGTCGCCGCGCGCGGCGACCATGTCGCGGCGTTCGACGCGTACGACCGGATCATGCGGCGCCCGACCAGGGTCGCGCGGACCGGAAACGGCGGGAGCTTCCTCGCCCCGGCGTCGTGGGCGCTCATCCGGCTGCGGGACTGGTCCTTCGCCAACCCGTTCACCCGCCGTGCCCAGATGCGGATGGCCGACCGGCTCGCCACCGAGGACAGGATCCCGGACTACCGGCTGGCGTGACCGCCGGGACCACGCCGGGCCGGGTGTAGCCTCGCGAGGTGGCGCGGACATCCGATTCCCCGAGGACCTGGATCGCGCTGCTGCGCGGCGTGAACGTAGGCGGCGTCACGATCCGCAGCGCGGAACTGGCGACGCTGTTCCGCGACCTCGGCTTCGACGATGTGAAGACCGTTCTGGCCAGCGGCAACGTGCGGTTCGTGTCGGATGCCGCGCGCGCCGGGCTGAAGCAACGGATCGAGTCGGCGTTGCGCGAGCGGTTCGGCTACGACGCGTGGATCGTGCTGGTCACGCTCGGGGACCTCGAGAAGGCGATCGCGGGATTCCCGTTCGACGCCGACGACCCGTCGCGGCAGCCCTACGTCGTCTTCTGCGGCGACGACGCGGTGCGTGCCGAGATCGTCGCGGCAGCGGGATCCCTCGACCCCGAGGAGGACCCCGTGCGCGACGGGCCCGGAGTGGTCTACTGGAGCGTCGAGAAGGGACGCACCCTGGACACCCCCTTCGGCAAGCTGCTCGGCAAGGCGCGCTACAAGGCGACCACCACCACGCGGAACCTGCGGACCCTCACGAAGCTCGTCGGCTGAGCCCCTCGCGCAGGCAGGCGGTCGGGATCCGTCGCTTAGAATCTTCTCCATGTCCGGACACTCCAAGTGGGCCACGACCAAGCACAAGAAAGCCGTCATCGACGCTCGCCGTGCCAAGTCGTGGGCCAAGCTCATCAAGAACATCGAAGTCGCGGCGAAGCTCGGCGGCGCCGACCTGCAGGGCAACCCGACGCTGTTCGACGCGGTACTCAAAGCCAAGAAGACCTCGGTCCCGAAGGACAACATCGACCGCGCGATCAAGCGCGGCGCCGGCATCGGCGGCGAGTCGGTCGAGTACGCCTCGATCATGTACGAGGGCTACGGTCCGAACGGCGTCGCCCTGATGATCGAGTGCCTGACGGACAACAAGAACCGAGCCGCAGCAGAGGTTCGCACCGCCCTCAGCCGCAACGGCGGCACGCTCGCCGACCCCGGCAGCGTCGCCTACAACTTCACCCGCAAGGGCGTCATCGTCGTGGGCGAGGGCGCCAGCGAGGACGACGTCATGCTCGCCGTCCTCGAAGCCGGCGCCGAGGAGGTCGAGCCGCACGCCCAGGGCTTCGAGGTCATCACCGAGGCCGGCGACCTCGTCACGGTGCGCTCCGCGCTGCAGGATGCCGGCATCGAGTACGAGTCGGCCGACGTCGAGTTCGTGCCGAACCTCAAGGTCGAGATCGACGCCGACACCGCCCGCAAGGTCTTCCGCCTCATCGACGCGCTCGAGGACAGCGACGACGTGCAGAACGTGTTCAGCAACTTCGACCTGTCCGCCGAAGTCCAGGCCGAGCTCGAGGACGACGAGTAGGCGCGTCCTGCGGGGGCGACCCCGATTGCGCCGTAGCGTGAAGACGTGACCTCCGCGCTCCGCGTCATCGGCGTCGACCCCGGCCTCACCCGATGCGGTGTCGGGATCGTCGACGTGCGGCCGGACCGGTCGGCGACCATCGTGCACGTCGAGGTCGTCCGCTCGCCCACGGACGCGCCCGTCGCCGAGCGGCTGCGGCTGATCGCCGCCGGCATCCGTGCGGCCGTGGCCACGCACGCGCCTCACGTGATGGCCGTCGAGCGCGTGTTCGCGCAGCAGAACCGGCACTCCGTCATGGGCACGGCCCAGGCGAGCGGGATCGCGCTGCTGGTGGCCGCGGAGCACGGCATCGCCGCCGAGACCCACACGCCCAGCGAGGTCAAGGCCGCGATCACCGGCTACGGCTCGGCGGACAAGCGTCAGGTGCAGACCATGGTCGCGCGCGTGCTGCGGCTTCCGGAGCTGCCGCAACCCGCGGACGCCGCCGACGCGCTCGCCCTCGCGCTGTGCCACGCATGGCGGTCCGGTCCGATCGCCGCGCCCGGCGCGACCGCATCGCTCACGCCGGCGCAGCGTCTCTGGCGCGAGGCCGAACGGGCGACACGGCGGTGAGCGTGTCGCTCGAACATATCTGCGAACTCGGCCTAGGCTCGTCCACATGATCGCCTCGCTGCGCGGAACCGTCGCCCACGTCGCCCCGGACTCGATCGTGCTCGAGGTCGCGGGGGTGGGCTATCTGGTGGCCGTCACCCCCGAGGTGACCCGCACCGCGCACCTCGGCGACGAGCTGCACCTGCACACGAGCCTGATCGTGCGCGAGGACGCGCTGTCGCTCGTCGGCTTCGCGACCCGCGAGGAGCTGGGCACCTTCTCCGCGCTCGTCGCGGTGTCCGGGGTCGGTCCGAAGTCGGCTCTCGGCGTGCTCGCCGCGCTGAGCGTGGCGCAGATCGTGGATGCCGTCGCCGCAGAGGACGACGCGCCGTTCCGGCGCGTGAGCGGCATCGGGCCGAAGACGGCGAAGCTCATCGTCGTGCAGCTGGCCGGCAAGCTCGCCGTGCCCGCCGCGGGCGCCAGCGCTCCGGCCCCCGCCGGCCGATCCCTGGAGCCGCAGGTCGTCCAGGCCCTCGTCGGTCTCGGGTGGCCCGAGCGGATCGCGACGGACGCCGTCGCCGTCGTCGTCGCGGACGCGCCGGCCGGCAGCAGCGTGCCGTCGCTGCTGCGCCTCGCGCTCGCGCAGCTGGGCCCGGCGCGCACGGAGGCGGTCCATGGCTGAGGCCCGCGACCCGGAGCCGCTCGACGAGGCCGAGCTCGCCGTCGAGGGCGCGCTGCGCCCGGTGTCGTTGGCCGAGTTCGTCGGTCAGCAGAAGGTGCGCGGCCAGCTGCAGCTGCTGCTGGACGCCGCGAGCCTGCAGCAGCGGCCGCCGGACCACATCCTGCTCTCCGGCCCTCCCGGCCTGGGCAAGACGACGCTGGCGATGATCGTCGCGCACGAGAGCAGACGCCCTCTCCGCCTGTCCAGCGGTCCCGCGATCCAGCACGCCGGCGATCTGGCCGCGCTGCTGTCGAGCCTGACTCCCGGCGAGGTGCTGTTCATCGACGAGGTGCACCGGATGGCGCGCTCGGCGGAGGAGATGCTCTACCTCGCGATGGAGGACTTCCGCATCGACATCATGGTCGGCAAGGGCGCCGGCGCCACCAGCATCCCGCTGGACCTCGCGCCCTTCACCCTCGTGGGCGCCACGACCCGGTCCGGGCTGCTGCCGAACCCGTTGCGCGACCGGTTCGGGTTCACCGCACACCTCGAGTACTACGAGCCCGATGAGCTGCAGCAGGTGATCGGGCGGTCCGCGGACGTGCTCGGCGTCGACCTCTCCACCGCCGCGCAGGCGGAGATCGCCAGGCGCTCGCGCGGCACCCCTCGCATCGCCAACCGGCTGCTGCGGCGCGTGCGCGACTACCTGCTGGTGCACGGCCGGGGGGATGCCGACGCGACCGCGGCCGTCCACGCCGCGCTCGAGCTCTACGACGTGGACGCGATCGGCCTGGACCGGCTCGACCGGGCGGTGCTCGACGCACTCGTCCGGCGATTCCGCGGCGGCCCGGTGGGGCTCAGCACCCTCGCCGTCGCCGTCGGCGAGGAAGCCGACACCATCGAGTCCGTCGTCGAGCCCTACCTGGTGCGGATCGGCTTCATGGGGCGCACCCCACGCGGGCGCGTCGCCACCCCCGAGGCCTACGCGCACCTGCGGGTCGCGCACCCGGATGGGGCGCTGAGGCTCGATGACCTATAATCACTGAAGGCTTTCGCCCCTCCTCCCTCCAGCGTCGTTCCGCAGCGCTGCGTTTGAAAGGCACCCCGACCTTCATGGCTGACTTCCTCGCCAACTACGGCCTCATCATCCTGCTCGTCCTGCTCCTCATCTTCATGTTCTGGAGCTCTCGCCGCCGGATGCAGAAGGCGAAGGCAGAGCAGGAGAAGAAGGCCCGCGAGACCGTCCCCGGCGCCGAGGTGCTGTTGCAGGGCGGTCTGTACGGCACCATCGTCGAGTTCGACGCCGAGAACCTCGACAAGCCGGCGCTCGTGGCCATCGCACCCGGCGTCGAGATCAGGGTGCACAGCCAGGCGATCCTGCGCGTCGTCGACCCGGTCGAGGGTGTCGTGACCGAGGACGAGTTCATCGAGGCGGAGACCGCGGAGGCGGAGTACATCGGCGGCGTCGCAGACGGCGACATCACCTCGATCAGCGACGACAAGAAGCACGCACGTCCCGGCGACGAGCCGGAGGACCCGGCAAAGCCGAGCGCCTGAGCCTGCGCCGTTCGATCAGAAAGCGGAAAGTCCGTGGCGTCATCCACTCCCGTCCGCCATGCCTGGCGGGCATTGATCGGCCTGCTGGCCGTCGCGGCCCTGCTGGCCGGCATCAACGCCCTCGGCGTATACGTGTTCCAGAAGAGCAGCTGGGTCCCTGAGCTCGCGCTCGACCTGCAGGGCGGCACCCAGATCGTGCTCGCCGCGGAGACTGCCGACGGCAGCGACCCGACGGCGGATCAGCTCAACCAGGCGGTCTCGATCATCCGGCAGCGCATCGACGCGTCGGGCGTGGGGGAGTCCTCGGTCACGACCGAGGGCGGACGCAACATCGTGGTGCAGATCCCCGGTCAAGCCGACGAGGAGACGCGCGAGCGCATCGAGGCCTCCGCCCAGCTCCAGCTGCGGGCCGTGCTGTACTCGTCGAGTGAGACGAGCGGCAGCTACATCGGCGACGACGGGCTCTCCACGCCCTATCCGACCCCGGACCCGACCGAGAACTCGACGCCCACCGTCAGCCCGACCAACGGCAGCGACACGAACTGGATCACCGACGCGCTGTACTCGGAGTTCCTCGCGTACGACTGCTCGAGCTCCGACAACGACCCGGCGGCGGAGCCCACCGACGAGCCGCTGATCACCTGCGACTCCACCGGCACGGCGAAGTACATCCTCGGACCGGTCGAGCTCGACGGCGAGTCGATCACCGATGCCAGCGCCGGACAGAACTCCAGCACCGGCGAGTGGGTCGTCAACATCACCTTCGACGGCGACGGCACCTCGACCTTCACGGAGATCAGCCAGCGGCTGTACTCGCTCTCCTCGCCGCAGAACGAGTTCGCGTTCGTGCTGGACGGCGTCATCATCTCCGCCCCGTCGATGAACGCGGTCATCACCGACGGCAAGCCGCAGATCTCCGGGTCGTTCACCCAGGAGACCGCGACGACCCTCGCCGACCAGCTCAAGTACGGCGCGCTGCCGCTGAGCTTCTCGGTGCAGAGCTCCGACACCATCTCGGCGACCCTCGGCACGCAGCAGCTGCAGATCGGTCTCATCGCCGGGCTCATCGGTCTCGCGCTGGTGGCGGTGTACTCGCTCCTGGTCTACCGTGCGCTCGGGTCGGTGATCATCGCATCCCTCGCGGTGATGGGGGTGCTCACCTATCTGCTGCTGTGCATCCTGTCCTGGCGGATGGGCTTCCGGCTCTCGCTCGCCGGCGTCGCCGGCCTCATCGTGACGATCGGCTTCACGGCGGACTCGTTCATCGTGTACTTCGAGCGCATCCGCGACGAGCTGCGCGACGGCAAGTCGATCACCGCGGCCGTCGAGGACGGCTGGGGCCGCGCGAAGCGCACGATCTACATCTCCAAGTCGATCAACGTGCTCGCCGCCGTCGTCCTCTACATCCTCGCCGACGCGACCGTGAAGGGCTTCGCGTTCACGCTCGGGCTGACGACCGCCCTGGACGTGCTGATCTTCATCCTGTTCACCCATCCGGTGATGCAGCTGCTGGCGCGCACCCGCTTCTTCGGCTCCGGGCACAAGCTGTCGGGACTCGACCCGGACGCCCTCGGCGCCGTGTACCGCGGCCGCGCCCAGTTCCGGGCGCCGGAGGCCGTGGTGCGCGGGCGCGCCGCGAGGTCGCGCGGCGAGGCCGGCCGTCGCCAGACCATCGCCGAGCGCAAGCAGGCGGCCGAGTCCACCGACTCGAATACCACCACGACGACGAAGGAGGTGGACGACTGATGCGCACGATGGGACAGCTCGGCAACGATCTCTACACCGGGAAGACCTCGTTCCCCTTCGTCGGCCGGCGCCGGCTCTGGTTCGTGATCGCGACGGTGCTGGTGATCGGATCGATCCTGGTGCCGTTCGTGAAGGGCGTGGAGTTCTCCATCGAGTTCACCGGCGGATCCAAGTTCACCGTGTCCGGAGTGGACGGCATCGACCAGTCCATCGCCACCGACACGCTGGAGTCGCTCGTGCCGGACGCCGAGGTGAAGGTGACAACCGTCGGCGACGACTCGATCCAGGTCGAGACCGATCAGCTCAGCGACGACCAGACGCAGGCGGTGCGGTCGGCCCTGGCCGAGGCCTACGGCGTCTCCGAGGACGAGGTCACGGCATCCTTCATCGGCCCGACCTGGGGTGCCGACGTCACCCGTCAGTCGCTGTGGGGCCTCGCGATCTTCCTCGCGCTGACGTTCCTCATCCTGGCGCTGTACTTCCGGACCTGGAAGATGTCGGCCGCCGCCATCATCGGCCTCATCGACGTGCTCGTGATCACGATCGGCGTGTACGCGCTGGCGGGCATCGCGATCTCGCCGGCGGCGGTCATCGGCTTCCTCACCGTGCTGGCGTACTCGCTCTACGACACGACGGTCGTCTTCGACAAGATCCGCGAGAACACGAGAGCGGACGGCGAGAACTCCGGGCGCACCTTCGGCGAGTCGGTGAACCTCGCGGTGAACCAGACCCTGGTGCGATCGATCAACACGACCGTCGTGGCGGTGCTGCCGACCGGCGCGATCCTGTTCATCGGCGCCGTGTGGCTCGGTGCGCAGACGCTCACCGACATCTCGCTGTCGATCTTCGTGGGAACGATCGTCGCCGCCTACTCGACGCTGTTCGTCGCCGCTCCGCTGTACTCGCTGTTCCGCGAGGGGGAGAAGGGGATCCGCAGCCGCGACGAGCGGGCGCGTCAGACCCGCGCGAAGGCCGAGATTCCGGCCTGAGCGAACGCGGGGAGCCAGGCTCTCGCCGGGGCATAGGATGAAGCATCCAGCGGAGGGACGGTGAGCACGCCATGACCGAGACCGTCCCCGCTGCCGCCCAGTCCTCGTCGCTGCGCCGCCTCGTGCCGCGGATCTTCTCCCGCGCGGCGCGGCGAGACGACCTCGACCAGCTGATCCGCACGGTGCGCACGCACCACCCCAAGGGCGACCTGACGATCCTCGAGCGCGCGTACGCGGTGGCCGAGCGCCGTCACCGGGGCCAGAAGCGGCAGAGCGGCGAGCCCTACATCACGCATCCGCTCGCCGTCGCCCAGATCCTCGCCGACCTGGGCCTGGGGCCCAAGGCGGTCGCCGCGGCGCTGCTCCACGACACCGTCGAGGACACCGGCTACCGGCTCGACGAGCTGCGCGCCGAGTTCGGCGACGAGATCACGATGCTCGTCGACGGGGTCACCAAGCTCGACAAGGTCAAGTACGGGGACGCGGCGCAGGCCGAGACGGTCCGCAAGATGATCGTGGCGATGAGCCGCGACATCCGCGTGCTCGTCATCAAGCTCGCCGATCGTCTGCACAACGCCCGCACCTGGGGGTTCGTCCCGCCGGAGAAGGCGGCGAAGAAGGCGACCGAGACGCTCGAGATCTACGCGCCGCTCGCGCACCGGCTCGGCATCCAGGCCATCAAGAGCGAGCTCGAGGACCTGTCGTTCGCCGTGCTGCACCCCAAGCTGTACGCCGAGATCGAGAGCCTGGTCAGGCAGCGCACCCCGCAGCGCGAGGAGTACCTGCAGAACGTCATCGACGCGGTCGACGAGGATCTGCGCGACCTGCGGATCCGCGGGCGGGTGGTCGGCCGGCCCAAGCAGTACTACTCCGTGTACCAGAAGATGGTGCTGCGCGGCCGCGAGTTCGACGACATCTACGACCTCATCGGCATCCGGGTGATCGTCGGCACGGTGCGCGACTGCTACGCGGTGCTCGGCGCGATCCATGCCCGGTGGACGCCGCTGCCGGGGCGGTTCAAGGACTACATCGCCACGCCGAAGTTCAATCTCTACCAGTCGTTGCACACGACGGTCATCGGCCCCGGCGGCCGCACCGTCGAGATCCAGATCCGCACCAACGAGATGCACCAGCAGGCGGAGTACGGCGTCGCCGCGCACTGGATGTACAAGGAGCGGATGGCCGGCGGCAAGGCCGACGCCAAGGCGACCGACAACGACATGGCCTGGCTCGCCCACATCTCGGACTGGCAGGCCGAGACCGCCGACCCGGGGGAGTTCCTCGACGCGCTGCGGTTCGAGATCGGGGCCAAGGAGGTCTACGTCTTCACGCCGAAGGGACGCGTCATCGGGCTGCCGGCGGGCGCGACCCCCGTCGACTTCGCCTATGCGGTGCACACCGAGATCGGGCACCGCACCATGGGGGCGAAGGTCAACGGCCGGCTCGTGCCGCTGGAGTCCGAGCTGCACTCCGGCGACGTCGTCGAGGTGTTCACGTCCAAGAACCCGGATGCCGGGCCCAGCCAGGACTGGCTCGGCTTCGTCAAGAGCACCCGCGCGCGCAACAAGATCCGCGGCTGGTTCACGAAGGAGCGGCGCGAAGAGGCCATCGAGCAGGGCAAGGAGGCCATCGCCCGGGCGATGCGCCGGCAGAACCTGCCGCTGCAGCGCCTGATGAACCAGGACTCGTTCGCCGAGGTCGCCCAGCAGCTCAAGTACGAGGACGTCTCGGCGCTGTACGCCGCGGTCGGCGAAGGGCACGTGTCGACGCAGTCGGTGCTCGAGAAGGTGACGGCGCTCGTCGCCGCGAACGACACCTCGACCGGGCCGATCGACATCCCACACATCGGCCGCAGCCGGGCGCCGCGCGACGGCGACTCCGGGGTGCTCGTGCGCGGGGCGCCCGACATCCTGGTCAAGCTCGCGAAGTGCTGCACGCCGGTGCCCGGCGACGAGATCGTCGGCTTCGTCACCCGCGGCAGCGGCGTCTCGGTGCACCGCAGCGACTGCACGAACGTGAAGGCGCTGATGAACGACCCGGAGCGCATGATCGAGGTCGAGTGGGCGCCGACGACCAAGAGCGTGTTCCTGGTGCAGATCCAGGTCGAGGCGCTCGACCGCTCGGGGCTGCTCAGCGATGTGACCCGGGTGCTCAGCGAGCATCACGTCAACATCCTCTCCGCGACCGTGTCGACCACGAACGATCGTCTCGCCCTGAGCCGCTTCGTGTTCGAGATGGGCGACACGGTGCACCTGGACCGGGTGCTCAACGCGGTGCGGCGCATCGACGCGGTCTACGACGTCTACCGCGTCACCTCGTCGTAACGCTCCAGCAGCGCCAGCGCCCTGCGCTTCCCGGGCATCGGCGGACGTCGCCCGAACCACGCGCGTGCGTCGGTCAGGGCGCCAGGGTGGGCGGTGCGGATGCCGGCGACGAGTGAGAGCGCATCCGGCTCGTCGTCACGGAGGAGGTCGGCGACGGTGCGTGCGGGGGTGGTCACCGCCACGCCGGCGAGGACGAGCAGGTCCTCCGCCGGGATCAGCGGGTCCCGGTAGAGGTAGCGCACGTCCTGCCGGTGTCGGGTGCGGTGCGGGACGACGCGCTGCAGGCTGTGATGCTCGGGCGGGCGGTCGCGCGCGCCCAGCACCCAGGCCGCGCTCGTGTGCGTGGCGGCGGCATCGGTCCCGGTCAGCGGTCGCAGCGAGGCCGCGCGCAACGTCATGGTCTCGACGGTGTCGGCGGCGACGTAACCCTCGCCGAGCCGCACGAGGTGGCCGTCGAGCACCGCGGCGCACAGCTCGGCGGCGCCGAGCCGACCGTCGGCGAAGTACACCGGCATCCAGGTCATACCGGCAGTGTGCGACCGGACGACGGTGCGCCGCGCGGCACCGGACCCGCCTGTGGACAGCCGAGGTCGCCGGCGGGGCTGGGGAGGAGACTCAGCCGCCGATCGCGCGCAGCCACGCCTTCCGGGCGTCGAGCGCCTCGGTCGCGTCCTTGATGGCGCGCTTGTCCCCCGAGGCGGTGGCTGCGGCCAGCTCGTCCTCGAGCTTCGCGATCGCGTCCGTGAGCTGACGGCTGAGGTCGTTGGCCCGCGCCTTGGTCTCGGGGTTGTTGCGCTTCCATTCGGCGTCCTCGCGGCCGCGCACGTTCTGCTCGATCTTGCGCAGGTCGTCGTCGAGCGCGCGCTCGGTGTCCCGGGGGAAGATGCGGCCGACCTCGTCCCACTCCCGCTGCAGGGCGGCGAGCTGTGCGCGCGCCGCGGCGAGATCGCCGAGGTCGGGGATCGCACGGGCCTGCACGAGCAGCTCCTGCTTGCGGGCGATGCGCTCCTTCGACTCCTCCGCCTGGGCGGTCTCACGCTGGACGCGTGCGCCGTAGAGCGCGTCCCCCGCAGCCTTGAACCGCACCCACAGCGCGTCGTCGACCTTCTTCCCGGCACGCCCGGACGACTTCCACTCGTCCAGCAGCGCCCGGTAGGCGGGGATGCCGTCCTCGCCCTTCGGCGCCAGCGCCTCGGCGCGCTCGACGAGGCGGGTCTTCTGGTCCCGCGCCTGCTTGTGGGTCTCGTCGAGGTCGGCGTAGAAGGCGCGACGGTGTCGTTCGAGGCTCGAGCGGGCATCACGGAAACGGTTCCACAGCGCCTGGGCGGTCGACTTCGGCAGTCGGGGGCCGTTCTGCTGCTGCGACTGCCACTGCGCGAACAGGTCGGCGATCTCGGCGGAGGCCTGCTTCCACTGGATCGACTGCGGATCCTTCGCGGCGAGGGCCTCGGCCCGCTCCACCAGCGCCGTGCGCTCGGCGACGGCCGCCTCGACGGCCTCGTGGGCGGCGGACGCCTCCTGCGCGGTCGCGGACTCCAGCGCCTCCAGGAGCACGCCGAGGCGCGCTTCCAGGCCCGCCAGGTCGCCGACGGCGGCGGCGCCGGTCACCTTCGCCCGCACGGTCGTCGCGCTGCGGCGCAGGTCGCCGGCGGCTGCGCCGCCGCGACGGTGGCGCACCTCGATGAGCGACACCTCGGCGGCGAGGTCGGCGTACTTGCGCTCGAAGTAGGCCAGCGCCTCCTCCGGCGTGCCGTCGGGGAACTGCCCCACGACGCGCCACTGGTCGCCCTCGCGCACGGAGACGGTCCCGTCGTCGTCCACGCGTCCCCAGGGGACGGCGCTGTCGGGGGTGGGTTCTTCGGTCGCGGACACGGGGCACCTCGGGCGGTTCACGTCGGTAGGCGGGCAATCGGAGACAGCCTAGTACGTGCCCCGTCGCGGCTACGGGGTGGTCGTCGCTTCCGGTGTCGCGGTGTCGGTCGCCGTCGGCACGTCGGTGGCGGCCGGGGTCTCGGTGGACGACGGTGCCGGCTGCGAGTAGTAGGCGAACTGCAGCAGCGAGATCACGACCACCAGCGCACCGCCGGCGATGCCGACGACGAGGTTGTCACGCCACCGGCGGCGCACCGCCCGTTCATGCAGATCCTGCCTGGCGGCGTACGTGCGCGCGCGCTCTCGTGCCGCGCGCTCCTCGCGCTTCTTCCCCGTGGCTGCCACGCGTTCCTCCTGTCGGAAACCGGGCACGATCCTACGGGGCGCCGGTATGAGCGCCAAAGCGGCGACCGCTCGGTGTCCCCGGGGCCGTCTAGCCTGGAGACATGAGCGGGACGACGGCGCTGATGGGCGGGCAGACCCCGCTCGCGGTGCGGATGCGGCCGGTCTCGCTCGACGAGGTCGCCGGGCAACGGCAGCTGCTGCGCCCCGGCTCGCCCCTCGTCGCCCTGGCGGACCCTGCCCGGCAGACCACCGGAGCCGTCTCCGTCATCCTCTGGGGCCCGCCCGGCACCGGCAAGACGACGCTCGCCCAGGCGATCGCCCGCTCCTCCGGACGCCGGTTCATCGAGCTGTCGGCGGTGACCGCCGGCGTGAAGGACGTCCGCGAGGTCATGCAGGCCGCGATGACCCAGCGCGACCTCTACGGACAGTCGACCATCCTGTTCCTCGACGAGATCCACCGGTTCACGAAGGCCCAGCAGGACGCGCTGCTGCCCGGCGTCGAGAACGGCTGGGTCGTGCTGATCGCCGCGACCACCGAGAACCCGTCCTTCTCGGTGATCTCGCCGCTGCTGTCCCGCTCGCTGCTGCTGACCCTCGAGCCGCTCGCCGACGACGACCTGGGGCTGCTGCTCGACCGAGCGGTCACCGACCCGCGCGGTCTCGCCGGTGCCGTCGCACTCGAACCGGCCGCGCGCGCGGCGCTGATCCAGCTCGCCTCCGGCGACGCGCGACGAGCGCTCACGGCGCTCGAGGCGGCGGCGGCCATGGCGACGGATGCCGACACCGGCGCTCCCGTGGTGACCGCCGAGCTCGTCGCCCAGGCCGTCGACCGCGCCCTGCTGCGCTATGACAAGCAGGGCGATGAGCACTACGACGTCATCAGCGCCTTCATCAAGTCGATCCGCGGCTCCGATCCCGACGCGGCGATCCACTACCTGGCCCGCATGATCGAGGCGGGGGAGGACCCGCGGTTCATCGCGCGGCGGCTGGTGATCTCAGCGGCGGAGGACATCGGCATGGCCGACCCGCAGGCGCTGCAGGTGGCCGTGGCCGCCGCCGACGCCGTCGCCTTCATCGGGATGCCGGAAGGCCGCATCCCGCTCGCCGAGGCGACCGCATACCTCGCCACCACGGCCAAGTCGAACGCGGCGTACCTGGCGATCGATCGGGCGATCGCCGACGTGCGCGCCGGCAAGTCGGGCCGGGTGCCGAAGCACCTGCGCGACGCGCACTACGCGGGCGCGAAGCGGCTCGGGCACGGCAAGGGCTACGTCTACCCGCACGACTCCGACGTGGGCGTCGTGGCCCAGCAGCACCTGCCCGACACGCTGCGCGGAACCCGCTACTACGAGCCGACCTCGCACGGCGCCGAGCGCGACGTGCAGGCACGGCTGGAGAAGATCCGCAAGATCCTCGACGGCGGGTGAACGCCGGGGGGCTCACGCGGCCGCGCTGAGCAGGCCCGCCCTCATCTGGTCGGCCACGAGCACGTAGCACTGCGTCCACGCCTCGCGCACCTCCGGGGTGAAGTCGTCACCCAGCCCCTTCTCGAGTGTGGCGAGCAGCGCCGCGCCGACGGTCGCGAAGTGCTCCTCGGACACGCCGTAGCGGGCATGCCGAGCGCCGAGATCACGGACGACGACAGCGGTGCGCGTCCAGTTGCGCAAGCCGCCCACGACCGTGCCGAGCATCGTCATGAGCTTCTTGCGCTGTGCCGTGAGATCCGCTGCGAACAGTGGCCGCAGCGAGGGATCCCGCTCGAACAGATCATCGTAGAAGATGGTCGCGGCGACGTCGGCGATCGGGGCGACCTGTGCGAACGAGCGCTGCACGAGGTCGATCTGGTGCTGGTCCATGGTGCTCCCTGTCGAATCGGGCGCCGGAGCGCCGGCGGTATAGCGGTATGGCGACAGGGTACGAACGGGCCGTTGCCGCGTGATTGCGACGCCGACAGGCGCGTGTGAACGCTTCTGCACGTCGGCCCGACCCCGATTGTGAGATCCCCGCTCGGAGCGGCAGAGGACCGTCTGTTAGGCTTGACCGGCTCGAAACCGTGTTTTCGGGCATCCCCCTCCTCTGATCGAGACCGTCCGGTGTGCTTCGGCGTGCAGTCCGGAACGGGCGAGGAGCGGGGGATACGTCCGCGAGCCGTGACCGTCACGGCCGCGTCATCGGAAGGAACACTTCGTGGCTACGAAGTCCCAGGACCGCCGCAAGGTCCGCCTGTCGCGCGCGCTCGGCGTCGCGCTGACCCCCAAGGCCGCCCGCTACCTCGAGAAGCGTCCCTACGCTCCCGGCGAGCACGGCCGCACCAAGCGCAAGGCCGACAGCGACTACGCCGTCCGTCTTCGCGAGAAGCAGCGCCTGCGCGAGCAGTACGGCATCCGCGAGAAGCAGCTGCGCATCGCGTTCAACGAGGCCCGCCGCACCGACGGTCTGACCGGTGAGAACCTGGTCGAGCTGCTCGAGATGCGCCTGGACGCTCTCGTCGTGCGCGCCGGCTTCGCCCGCACCACCGCGCAGGCCCGCCAGTTCGTCGTGCACCGCCACATCCTGGTCGACGGCCAGATCGTGGACCGCCCGTCGTTCCGCGTGAAGCCCGGCCAGCTCATCCACGTCAAGGCCCGCTCCGAGGGCACCGAGCCCTTCCAGGTCGCCGCCGCCGGCGGCCACGCCGAGGTGCTGCCCCCGGTCCCGGGCTACCTCGAGGTCGAGCTCTCCACGCTGCAGGCCCGTCTCGTGCGTCGCCCGAAGCGCGCCGAGGTCCCCGTGACCTGTGACGTCCAGCTCGTCGTCGAGTACTACGCGGCCCGCTGACCCGGACCGCACACGCGAAGGGCGCCGGCATCCCGGCGCCCTTCGTCGTCGCCCGGCGTTCTCGCCTACGATGGATGCAGCCGCCGGCCGGCGGAGACGTACGAGGAAGTGATCGGGTGGACAAAGCGTTCTGGTTCGTGCTCGGGATCGCCGGCGGGTTCCTCCTCGCCCACATCGTGAACAAGGATCCCCGGGGCCACGAGCTGCTCGCCGAGGTGGACGCCAGGATCTCGGAGTTCACCGATCGCATCGGCGACGCCTATCGCGAGCAGCAGGCGCGCCTGGGCGACGCCGCGCCGACCACCGACTGACATCTGCGCGCTCACGCACCGTCCCGGTGCGTCGCTGCGCACTGCGAGGACACACCCATGAAGACCGCTGAGATCGCGCAGCGCTACCTCGACTACTTCGAGAAGAACGACCACGTCATCGTCCCCTCGGCGTCGCTGGTCAGCGACGATCCGACGCTGCTGTTCACCGTCGCCGGCATGGTCCCCTTCGTGCCGTACCTGAACGGCACCGTGCCGCCCCCGTTCCCGCGCGCCGCCGACGTGCAGAAGTGCATCCGCACCAACGACATCGAGGAGGTCGGGCACACCGCCCGGCATGGCACGTTCTTCCAGATGCTCGGCAACTGGTCCTTCGGCGACTACTTCAAAGAAGGCGCCATCCGCTACGCCTGGGAGCTGCTGACCTCCAGCGAGGCGGCCGGCGGCCTCGGCTTCGACGAGAAGGACCTCTGGGTCACCGTCTACGAGACCGATGACGAGGCGGCGGGCCTGTGGCGCTCCATCGCGGGACTGCCCGAGCACCGCATCCAGCGCATGGGCCGCGAGGACAACTACTGGTCCACCGGGCAGCCCGGCCCGGCCGGGCCCTGCTCCGAGATCTACTTCGACCGCGGGCCGAGATACGGCCGCGACGGGGGACCGGCGGTCGACGACAGCAGGTTCACCGAGATCTGGAACCTCGTGTTCATGCAGTACGCGATCACGAACGTGCGGTCCAAGACCGACTTCGACATCGTCGGCGAGCTGCCGAACAAGAACATCGACACCGGCATGGGCCTCGAACGCGTCGCGTTCATCAAGCAGGGCGTCGAGAACATGTACGAGATCGATCAGGTGCGCCCGGTGCTCGACCGGGCCGTCGACCTGTCGGGCCGGGCGTACGGCGCCTCCGGCGAGGACGACGTGCGCTACCGCGTCATCGCCGACCACGTGCGCTCCTCGCTCATGCTGCTCTCGGACGGCGTCACCCCGTCGAACGAGGGACGCGGCTACATCCTGCGCCGGCTCATGCGCCGCACGGTGCGCGCGATGCGCCTGCTCGGCGTCGACGGCCCCACCTTCCCCGAGCTGTTCGCCGCGTCGCGCGACGCCATGGCCAGCGCCTACCCCGTGGTGGTCAGCGACTGGGGACGCATCTCGCAGCACGCGTTCGCCGAGGAGGACGCCTTCCTGCGGACCCTCGCGGCGGGCTCGACCATCCTCGACACCGCGGTCGGGCAGACCAAGGCCGCCGGCGGCACGACACTCTCGGGATCCGAGGCGTTCCTGCTGCACGACACGTACGGCTTCCCGATCGACCTCACCCTCGAGGTGGCCGCCGAGGCGGGGCTGGACGTCGACCGCCCGGCGTTCGACACGCTCATGCAGGAGCAGCGCACCCGCGCGAAGGCCGACGCGTCCTCGCGCAGGCGCGCCCTCGCCGACCTCAGCGTCTACCGGGACCTGCGCGCGGCGGGGGAGACCGTCTTCACCGGCTACACCGACCTGCAGACCGAGTCCCGGGTGCTCGGCATCCTCGTCGACGGCCTGCCCGCGGACCGGGCGAGCGCCGGGCAGATCGCCGAGGTCGTCCTCGCCGAGACCGCGCTCTACGCCGAGAGCGGCGGCCAGGTCGCCGACAAGGGGACGATCGTCGGCCCCGGCTACGAGCTCGAGGTGCTCGACGTGCAGCGCCCGGTGCCCGGCCTGGTCAGCCACACGGTCGAGGTCACCGGCGGCGAGGTGGCCGTGGGGGCGGCAGCGACCTCGGTCGTGGACGCCGCGAACCGGCGCGCCGCGCGCCAGGCGCACTCCGCGACCCACCTCGTGCACGCGGCCCTGCGCGACACGCTCGGCTCGACCGCCACGCAGGCCGGCTCGCTCAACCGCGCCGGCTACCTGCGCTTCGACTTCACCTGGAACCAGGCGCTGTCGGACGCGACCAAGAGCGAGATCGAGGAGATCGCGAACAACGCGGTGCGCGACAACCTCGAGGTGACCACGCGCGTGCTCGCGCTGTCGGAGGCCAAGGAGCTCGGGGCGATGGCCCTGTTCGGCGAGAAGTACGGCGACACCGTGCGCATGGTCGACATCGGCGGTCCCTGGTCGCGGGAGCTCTGCGGGGGCACGCACGTGGCGACGAGCGCCGAGATCGGGCTGGTGAGCCTGGTCGGTGAGTCCTCGGTGGGCGCCGGAGGCCGCCGGGTCGAGGCGCTCGTCGGATCCGACGCGTTCCGCGAGCTCGCCGCCGAACGTGCGATCGTCTCGCAGCTCCAGGCCGCGCTCAAGGCGCCGAAGGACCAGCTCGCGGCACGGGTCGCGGAGCTCGGCGCGAACCTGAAGGCCGCGGAGAAGAAGATCGCGGCGTTCGAGGCTCGGGCTCTCGCCGAGCGAGCGCCGGCGCTGGCGCAGACGGCATCCGCCGCCGGGACGTTCGCGCTCGTGGCCGAGCCGGTCGGCGAGGTCGGCTCCGCCGACGACCTGCGCACGCTGGCGCTGCGGGTGCGCGACCGCCTGGCCGACCGGGCCGCCGTCGTCGCCCTCGGCGGCATCGCCGGCGGGCGCCCGACCGTCGT
>NZ_JASGEL010000098.1:0-10026 GCF_047606385.1 Microbacterium sp. | reverse complement strand
CCGGGCCGCCGTGCCGTGCAGCCAGGCGGCGGTCGCGGCGGCGTCGGCGAGGGCGACGGGCGACGGGACGGATGCCGCGTGCGCGACGACGCCGGCCACCACGGCGCCCAGGCACCCCGCCAGCACGTCTCCGGTGCCGGCCGTCGCGAGCCACCCGGTCCCGGTCGTGACCTGGCGCACGTCGCCGCCCGGGTCGGCGACGAGGGTGACGGCGCCCTTGAGCAGCACGACGGCGCCGAGGACGGCCGCGGTCTCGGCGGCCGCGTCAGCCCGCACGTCGGCGACGTCCTCGACCGGCGGCAGGCCGAGCAGGCGACGCAGCCGATCGTGCTCGCGCGCATGCGGGGTGACCACGCGCGGCGCGCGGGCGCCCGGGGCGAGGTCCAGCGCGCCGGCGTCCACGACCACGGGATCGGGACCGTCGAGCAGATGTGCGAGCTCCGCGGTCTCGGCCAGCGTGCGCGTCCCGGCGTCGGTGCCGGAGCCGATGACCCAGGCCTGCACCCGGCCGGGCGCCGTCACCGTCTCGGGGCGGCGGGCGAGCACGAGGTCGGCGGCGCGGGACGGACCGAGGTAGCGCACCATGCCGGTGCCGGCGCGCCACGCGGCCTCGACGCCGAGCACGGCGGCGCCCGGGTAGGCGTCCGAGCCGGTGCGGACGCCGACGACGCCCCGGGTGTACTTGTCGTCGTCGGCGCCGGGGACGTGCAGCGACCGCGCGGCATCCGCCGCCTGCCACCGCCCGGTCATCCGCACGCGCTCACCCTAGCCTCGTGCGAGCGGTCAGAGCCCGCGACGCGTCGCGTCCTCGATCTCGCCGATCAGCTCCTCGATGACGTCCTCGAGGAACAGCACCGCCGTCGTGGTGCCCTCCGCGTCGCGCACCTCGGCGAGGTGGCGCCCGGCGCGGCGCATGAGGGCGAGCGCGTCCTCCAGGTCGGTGGTCTCGAGCACGGGCACCATCCGGTGCACCCGCTTGGGCGGCAGCGGCCGGGCCAGGTACTCGTCGTCGGTGTTCTCGGCGACGCGGATGACGTCCTTGAGGTGCACGTAGCCGACCGGCGCGCCGTCGGCGTCCACGATCACGTACCGCGAGAACCCGTGCACCGCGACGGCCCGCTCGATCTCGGCGGGAGTGGTGACGGTCGGCAGGGTGACGAGCTCGGCCAGGGGCACCGCGACGTCCATCGCCTTCTTGTCGGTGAACTCGACGACCGCCGCCACCGTGCCGGCCGCGTCGTCGAGCACGCCCTCCCGGCGGGACTGGGTGACGATGGTCGCGACCTCGTCGAGCGTGAAGGTGGACGCCGCCTCGTTGCGGGGCTCGATGCCGGCCAGGCGCACGGCGTGGTTGGCGATCCAGTTCAACGTGACGATGACGGGGTGGAACAGCTTCGAGACCCACACCAGGGGCGTCGCGAGCATGAGCACCGCCCGGTCGGGCATCGAGAACGCCATGTTCTTGGGCACCATCTCGCCGAACACGACGTGCAGGTAGGAGACGAGCACCAGCGCCACGACGAAGCCCGTGACGTCGATCGCCGTCTCGGTCCACCCCGTCCACTCCAGCGGCGCCGCCAGCAGGTGGTGGATCGCCGGCTCGGAGACGTTCAGGATCACGAGCGAGCAGATGGTGATGCCGAGCTGGCTGGTCGCGAGCATGAGGGTCGCGTGCTCCATCGCCCACAGTGCGGTCTTCGCCGAACGCGACCCCCGCTCCGCGAGCGGCTCGATCTGCGAGCGCCGGGCCGAGATCACGGCGAACTCGCTCGCGACGAAGAAGCCGTTGCACACGAGCAGCACGACCAGCCACAGGATGCCGGCCCAGTCGCTCATCGGTCCTCACCACCGTCCGGGTCGGGCGCCGGCGCCGGCGTGAAGCGGACACGGTCGACGCGGCGCCCGTCCATGCGCACCACCTCGAGCGTGCCGCCGTCGATCTCGACGGTGTCGCCGACGGCCGGGATGCGCTCGAGCATGCTCATCAGGAACCCGCCGACGGTGTCGTAGACATCGCCCTCGGGCACCCGCACGCCGGCACCGGTCCACAGCTCGTCGGGGCGCAGGCTCGCCGGGAAGGTGAGCGAGTCGGCGCCGCGCACGACGCCGGCGCGACGCCGGTCGTGCTCGTCGAGCACCTCGCCGACGATCTCCTCCACGAGGTCCTCCAGCGTGACCACGCCGGCCGTGCCGCCGTACTCGTCCACGACGACCGCCATCTGGTAGCCGCGAGCGCGCAGCTCCGCCACCAGCGCATCCAGGTGGACGGTCTCGGGGACCCGCAGCGGCTCGCTGGCGAGCGCCGCCGCGGGCACCTCGCCGCGCCGCGCGCGCGGCACGCTCACGGCGGCCTTCAGGTGCACGATGCCGACGATGTCGTCCATCGACTCGGCGAAGACCGGGAACCGGCTGTGACCGGTCCGGCGGGCGAGCCGGACGACCTCCTCGGCGGCGTCGGACGCGGCGACGGCGTGCACTCGCGGCCGCGGGGTCATGACGTCCGCAGCGGTCAGGCGCGCGAAGGTGAGGCTGCGGTCGAGCAGCGAGGCGGTGTCCTCCTCGAGCACGCCGGCGCTGGCCGAGCGGCGCACGAGGCTGGAGAGCTCCTCGGCGGTGCGCGCGCCCGACAGCTCCTCCTTCGGCTCGATGCCGAGAGCGCGCAGGATGCCGTTCGCGCTGCCGTTCAGGAGCGCCACCGCGGGCCGGAACACCGCGGTGAACCCGACCTGGAACGGCAGGACGAGCTTGGCGGTGGCACGCGGGATCGCCATCGCGAAGTTCTTGGGCACGAGCTCGCCGAGGATCATCGAGAACACGGTCGCGATGCCGATGCCGATCACCGCCGCGAGCGAGACGCGCACGCCCTCCGGCATCCCCCATGCCGCGAACAGCGGCTCGAGCAGGTCCGAGATCGCCGGCTCCATGGCGTAACCGGTCAGCAGGGTCGTCAGCGTGATGCCCAGCTGCGCGCTGGACAGGTGCGTCGAGGTGGTGCGCAGCGCGTCGATCGTGAGCGAGAGCCTCGACTCGCCGGCATCCCGTCGCGCCTCGAGGTCGGCCCGGTCGAGGTTCACGAGCGCGAACTCGCTCGCGACGAACAGGCCGGTGCCGATGGTCAGGAGCAGCCCCACGCCCAGCATGACGTAGTCCATCACGCGTCACCTCGCCTTCGGGAGGCGGGACTGTGGGGCCAACGTCTGCGACTGGGAGGGTCGTCCATCGTGCGCCCCATTGTACGTGACCCGTCCCGCGCTCCCCCGCCATTCGCGCCCGCCCGTGTATCGATCCCGTGAGCACCGAGATTTCGTGCAACTCGACGCCATATCCGGCACGCACATGCACGAAATAGTCGCGGCGGTGCGAGTACGAGGCTTCATCCCTTCCTCCCCAGGTGCCGGCATCCGCATCGCTGTCCACCATTCCAGCGCTCGATTCCCGGCGTGGATGCCGCCGCCAGAGGCTGGTCGCATGACAGCGGACCTCACCCTCCCCCTCGACCTCGTCCGCCGGTCGGAGCGCGCCGACCCCATCGACGGACGCCGGCTCAAGCGCGCTGTCGACTCGGGCGAGTGGGTGCGCGTCGTGCCCGGCGTGTTCGCGAGCTCCCGCGAGTGGCGCCGGCTCCTGCCGCTCGAACGGCACCGCGTTCGTGTGATCGAGACGATGCGCCGGCTTCCCGCGCCGGCGACCTTCGTGCTCCACGCCGCGGCGGCGATCTGGCGGATGGACGTCCTCGGACGCTGGCCCGCCCAGGTAGACGTCGCGGTGCGGTCCTCCGGCGGGGCCCGCAGCTCGGGCACGGTCCGACGGCACGCCGTCGATCCGCGGGGCTTGGCTCTGCTGCCGGTGGGCCGGCATTTCGTCACCACGCCAGCCCAGACCGCGGTCGACCTGGCCTTGACGCTGCCTCACGTCGTGGCCGTCACCGCGATCGACCAATCCCTGTGGGACAGGCGTCGCGGCGGAGCGCTCACCACTCGCGACGAGCTCCGCCGAGTTCAAGCGGCGAACTCACACCGTCGGGGCCACGCCCGTGCGGGCCGCGCGATCGCCGCGGCCGAAGACGGCGCCGCCAACGTGCGCGAGACCGAGGCCCGGCTCGAGCTCATCCGACTCGGGTTCCCGCGTCCACGCCTGCAGGAACGCCGCATCCTGCGCACAGGGCGCCTGGTGTACGGCGACATGTACTTTCCGGAGGCCGATCACTGGTTGGAGGTCGACGGGGACGGAAAGTACGTGAGTCCGGAGTACACGGGCGGTCGTTCGCCCGAGGAGATCGTCATCGACGAGAAGAATCGCGAGAACGAGATCCGGCGCGAGGTGCGGGGATTCAGCAGGCTCGGCCCGAAGGATGCCGGTCGGCCGCGCCTTCTCTACGACATCCTGACCTTCGACGGTTTGCGTAGCATCCTGCCGCGACCATGACAGTCCCTCCCCCACGACACAGGTTCGCTACGGAATCATGCATACGCGCACAACATATGGCGTCGAATTCCACGAAATCGCCGGGGTCGGGTGAACGGGACGCCGCGCGGGCTACCAGCTCACGGGCAGCGCCTTGCCCTCCTCGTAGCCGGCGGCGGACTGCAGACCCACCAGCGCGCGCTCCGCGAACTCGGGCACGCTCGCCGCCCCGGCATAGGTGAACGACGAGCGCACCCCGGAGGTGATCATGTCGATGAGGTCCTCGAGACCGGGCCGCAACGGGTCGAGGTAGATCCTCGAGGACGAGATGCCCTCGGCGAACAGCTCCTTGCGCGCGAGGTCGTAGGGGTCGAGCCGGCCGAAACGCTCGTGCACGGCTTTCGTGGAGGCCATGCCCCAGGACTCCTTGTACACGCGCCCGTCGGCATCGGCGAACAGCTCCCCGGGCGCCTCGATCGTGCCGGCGAACCACGAGCCGATCATGACGGATGCCGCTCCCGCCGCCAGCGCGAGCGCCACGTCGCGCGGGTAGCGTACGCCGCCGTCGGCCCACACGTGCGCACCGAGCTCGCGCGCGGCCTGCGCGGTCTCGAGCACGGCCGAGAACTGCGGCCGGCCCACCGCCGTCATCATGCGCGTCGTGCACATCGCGCCCGGTCCCACACCGACCTTGAGGATCGTCGCCCCGGCGTCGACCAGGTCGGCGACGCCGTCGGCGGTGACGATGTTGCCGGCCACGATCGGCAGCCCGAGCCGGAGCGCGGAGACCGCGCGCAACGCCCGCAGCATCCCCTCCTGGTGGCCGTGCGCGGTGTCCATCACGAGCACGTCCACCCCCGCCGCGGCGAGCGCTGCCGCCTTCGCGGCCGCATCGCCGTTGATCCCGATCGCCGCCGCGACGACGAGCCGGCCCTCGGCATCCAGCGCCGGACGGTACAGCGTCGTGCGCAGCGCGCTGCGCCGCGACAGAGTGCCCACCACCCCGCCGTGCTCGACGACGCAGACGGTCTCGACGTCGGCGGCGACGAGCTCGTCGAACGCCGCCCGGGCGTCGGGCATGTCCTCTGACTCCAGCGCCACCGGCCGGCCGCGCACGAGATCGCCGAGCACCGCGTCCGGCAGCGCGCTCGCGAGCCGGGATGCCGGGACGATGCCGGCCACGTCCTCGATCCGCAGCCGGTGCGCGGCGGGATCGGCGACGACCACGCCGTGCCCCGGCGTCGCCGGCAGCACACGCAGCGCGTCGGCCACGCTCGCCTGCGGCGGCAGCACGAGCGGCGTGTCCCATCGCACCGGCTGACGCTTGACCCAGCGGATCGCGGCGTCCAGCTCCTGCAGCGGCATGTCCTGCGGAAGGACGCCGAGGCCTCCGCGCCGGGCCAGCACGGACGCGAGCCGGGCGCCCGTGACCGAGTTCATGTTCGCGGAGACGAGCGGGATCGTGGCCCCCGTGCCGTCGGACGGCGCGAGGTCCACGTCGAGGCGACTCGCGACGCCCGAGCGCCGTGGGACGAGGAACACGTCCGAGTAGGTGAGATCGACCTCGGGCTGCTCGCCGTAGAACTCCATGTCTGTCAAGGTTAGCGATTCCTGACAGTGCGGATAATCCTGCGCAATCGTTCCCCCAGAACACAGGGTCTCTCGGCTGCCTCGGAGCGGAAAGGACTAGCATTGAAGACCGTGCGTCGAGGCTGGAGCATGTCCGACGTGGTCGCGAGAAAACGGATGAAAGCAGGCGATTTCCAGTGTCGAGCCAGGTGACGGGCGTCGGGGTGTCCAGCGAAGGAGAGTTCGGAGCCAACGAGTGGCTCGTCGAAGAGCTCTACGAGCAGTTCAAGGCCGACAAGAACGCCGTCGACAAGTCGTGGTGGCCCATCCTCGAGTCGTACCATCCCACGGCCGGCACGCTGACGACGCCGGCTGCCGCGCCGGCCGAGTCGCGTCCGGTGACCGCGCCCGTGCCGGTGATCGGCAACGCTCCCGTGGCGCGCACCACCACCAAGCCGGCCGCCCCGCAGCCGATCCCCGCGCAGGCGCCGAACGCGCTGCCGTCCGACCCGGCGGCCGCGGTCGCGGAGGACACCGTCACCGTCCTGCGCGGCATGACCAAGACCCTCGCCGCGAACATGGACGAGTCGCTGACGGTGCCCACCGCGACCAGCGTGCGCACCGTGCCGGCGAAGCTGATGATCGACAACCGCGTGGTCATCAACAACTACATGTCACGCACCCGCGGCGGCAAGGTCAGCTTCACGCATCTCATCGGCTGGGCGCTCATCCAGGCGCTGAAGGACTTCCCCAGCCAGAACGTCTTCTACGCGGAGATCGACGGCAAGCCCTCGGTGGTCGCCCCGGCGCACATCAACCTCGGCATCGCGATCGACCTGCCCAAGCCGGACGGCACCCGCGCGCTCATGGTCCCGAGCATCAAGCGCGCCGAGTCGCTCACCTTCAACGAGTACCTGGCCTCGTACGAGGACCTCGTCAAGCGCGCACGGGCGAACAAGCTCACCGCTGCCGACTTCCAAGGCACGACGATCTCGCTGACCAACCCGGGCGGCATCGGCACCGTGCACTCGGTGCCGCGTCTCATGAAGGGCCAGGGCGCGATCATCGGCGCCGGCGCCCTCGAGTACCCGGCCGAGTTCCAGGGCTCCAGTGAGAAGACCCTGGCCGAGCTCGGCATCGGAAAGACGATCACGCTGACCAGCACCTACGACCACCGTGTCATCCAGGGTGCCGGATCGGGCGAGTTCCTCAAGAAGGTGCACGAGCTGCTGATCGGCCAGCGCGACTTCTACCAGCACATCTTCGCGGCGCTGCGCATCCCCACCGCCCCCATCCGCTGGGCCAGCGACATCAACGTCGACATCGCCGAGCGCGTCGACAAGACGGCCCGCGTGCAGGAGCTCATCAACTCGTACCGCGTGCGCGGCCACCTGATGGCGGACATCGACCCGCTCGAGTACCTGCAGCGCACGCACCCGGACCTCGAGATCGAGAACCACGGCCTGACGTTCTGGGACCTCGACCGCGAGTTCGTCACCGGCGGCTTCGGCGGCAAGCGCCTCATGAAGCTGCGCGACATCCTCGGCGTCCTGCGCGACTCGTACTGCCGCACGACCGGCATCGAGTACATGCACATCCAGGACCCGGTGCAGCGCGCCTGGTTCCAGGCCAACGTCGAGGTCAAGTATCAGAAGCCGAGCCACGACGAGCAGCTGCGCATCCTCGCCAAGCTCAACGAGGGCGAGGCCTTCGAGACGTTCCTGCAGACCAAGTACGTGGGCCAGAAGCGCTTCAGCCTCGAAGGCGGCGAGTCGCTGATCCCGCTGCTCGACCAGATCCTGCAGGGCGCCGCCGGCGCCGGGCTCGACGGCGCCGCGATCGGCATGGCCCACCGCGGGCGCCTGAACGTGCTCACCAACATCGCCGGCAAGACCTACGGCGAGGTGTTCCGCGAGTTCGACGGCACCACCCTGCCGGGCAACAAGCACGGCTCCGGCGACGTGAAGTACCACCTCGGCACCGAGGGCACGTTCGTCTCCGACGAGGGCACCGAGCTGCCGGTGCTGCTGGCCGCCAACCCCTCGCACCTCGAGGTCGTCGACGGCGTGCTCGAGGGCATCGCCCGCGCCAAGCAGGACCGGGGCCCGATCGGCAGCTTCTCGTGGCTGCCGGTGCTCGTCCACGGCGACGCGGCCTTCGCCGGCCAGGGCGTCGTCGTCGAGACGCTGCAGATGTCACAGCTGCGCGGCTACCGCACCGGCGGCACGATCCACATCGTCGTCAACAACCAGCTCGGCTTCACGACCCTCCCGGTCGACGGCCGCACCTCGATCTACGCGACGGATGTCGCCAAGACCATCCAGGCGCCGATCCTGCACGTCAACGGCGATGACCCGGAGGCCGTGGTCCATGCGGCCGAGATCGCGTTCCGCTACCGCCAGGAGTTCCACCGCGACATCGTCATCGACCTCGTCTGCTACCGCCGCCGCGGCCACAACGAGGGCGACGACCCGTCGATGACGCAGCCGCTGATGACCAACCTCGTCGAGGCCAAGCGCTCCGTGCGGCGCCTGTACACCGAGGCCCTCGTCGGCCGCGGCGACATCACCGAGGAGGAGTACGAGCAGACCAAGCGCGACTTCCAGGACCGCCTCGAGGTGGCGTTCGCGGAGACGCACGCGGCCGAGACCGGCACGACGGGTGTCGTCAGCGAGGAGGTCACGGTCGAGCCCGCCGCGGGTGCCCCGGAGACCACGGGCGTCGGCGCCGAGGTGGTGCAGCTGATCGGTGACGCGTTCGTGAACAAGCCCGACGGCTTCACGGTGCACCCGAAGCTGCAGCAGCTGCTCGAGAAGCGTCACGCCATGAGCCGTGACGGCGGCATCGACTGGGCCTTCGGCGAGCTGCTCGCGTTCGGCTCGCTCGTGCTCGAGGGCACGCCGGTGCGCCTGGCCGGTCAGGACGCGCGACGCGGCACCTTCGTGCAGCGTCACGCCGTCTTCCACGACCGCGCCAACGGCCAGGAATGGCTGCCGCTGACCAACCTGTCCGACAACCAGGGGCGGTTCTTCGTCTACGACTCGCTGCTCAGCGAGTACGCGGCGATGGCGTTCGAGTACGGCTACTCGGTCGAGCGCCCCGACGCGCTGGTGCTGTGGGAGGCCCAGTTCGGCGACTTCGCCAACGGTGCGCAGACCCTCATCGACACCTACCTGTCCTCGGCGGAGCAGAAGTGGGGCCAGCAGTCCAGCCTCGTGCTGCTGCTCCCCCATGGCTCGGAGGGCGCCGGCCCCGACCACTCCTCGGCCCGCATCGAGCGGTTCCTGCAGATGTGCGCGCAGGACAACATGATCGTGGCGCGCCCGTCGACGCCGGCCTCCCACTTCCACCTGCTGCGCCGTCAGGCATACGCCCGCCCGCGCAAGCCGCTCGTGGTGTTCACGCCGAAGGCGATGCTGCGGCTGCGCGACGCCGTGAGCCCGGTGGAGGACTTCACGCAGGGCCGGTTCGAGCCGGTGATCGACGACCACCGCGACCTGGACCGCAGCGCTGTCACGCGCGTGCTGCTGCACTCGGGCAAGGTGCACTGGGACCTGCGGGCCGAGCTGACGAAGAACCCCAACCCGGGGATCGCGCTGGTGCGTCTCGAGCAGTACTACCCCGCTCCGGTCGACGAGCTCAACGCCGTCCTCGACAGCTACCCGAACGCCGAGCTGGTGTGGGTGCAGGAGGAGCCGGAGAACCAGGGCGCCTGGCCGTTCATCGCCCTCGAGGTCGTGAAGTACCTGCACGGCCGCACGATCCGCCTCGTGTCCCGTGCCGCGTCGGCCTCGCCGGCGGCGGGCTCGGCGAAGGTCCACGCGGTCGAGCACGCCGCGCTGATCAAGCACGCGCTCGAGGCCTGAGCCGCTGACCGACCGCTCCCCGGTGCCCCGTGCGGGCGCCGGGGAGCGGTCGTCTGCGGCGGTGCACGGCCGATACGATTCCGACGGGGGGTGACATGGACGTCGTGCTCGTGGTGAATCCCGCGGCCCGCTCCGGCGGCGGGACGCGGCGCGCCGACCGCGCTGCGGCACGGCTGCGCGAGCGCGG
>NZ_JASGEL010000097.1:0-55218 GCF_047606385.1 Microbacterium sp. | reverse complement strand
GGCGGTGCGCAGCCGGACGCCGCCGCGGCCCCGCCGGCCGCGCTGCACCGCACCCTCGCCGAGCAACGGCAGCTGCTGAACAGCCTGGTCGGCCTCTACGCCCGCCAGTCCGGCGAGCCGCACGCGATGGTCCACGCCGAGCTGCGGCGGCTGTGCGGTGGCCCCGCCGTCTCGCACGCGACGGTCGCGCAGCTGCAGGCCCGCATCGACCTGCTCCGCCGGCGCGTGCGGAGCTGATCGCGCCGGAGCGCTATCCTCGCCGCAACGACCTTCGGAGCCGCCCGTGACCGCCGCACCTCGTCCCGAGCCGACCGCCCGCGAGCGACGCCGGTGGGCGCGCTACCTCGTCGACGAGCGCGCGGAGGCGTCGGTGTACCGGCACCTCGCCGAGCGTCGGGCGGGCGAGGACCGCGAGATCCTGCTGGCGCTGGCGGAGGCGGAGGGCCGTCATGAGCGGCACTGGCTCGCGCTGCTGGACGGCGAGCCGCCGCGCCTGCCGCGAGCGTCCTCGCGCACGCTGGTGCTCGGCTGGATGGCCAGGCGCTTCGGCTCGATCTTCGTGCTCGCCCTCGCACAGAACGCGGAGGACCGGTCGCCGTACGACGACGATCCGTGGGCGACCCCGGCGATGCGCGCCGACGAGAAGATCCACCGCGAGGTGGTGCGCGGTCTCGCCGCCCGCGGCCGACGGCGGCTGTCGGGCACGTTCCGTGCCGCCGTGTTCGGCGCGAACGACGGCCTGGTCTCCAATCTGGCGCTCGTGATGGGGATCGGCGCCACCGGGGTCGGCGCGGGCTTCGTGCTGTTCAGCGGCATCGCCGGACTGCTCGCCGGCGCGCTGTCGATGGGGGCCGGGGAGTTCGTGTCGGTGCGGTCGCAGCGCGAGCTGCTGGAGGCCACCGAGCCGAACAACTACGCCGACGAGGTGCTGCCCGACCTGGACCTCGACGCCAACGAGCTCGCGCTGGTGTACCGCACGCGTGGCATGAGCGACGAGGAGGCGACCGCTCAGGCTCGCCGTGTGGTGGAGGCCGCACGCGCCGCCGACCGCACCGCCCCGTACCGACGGCCGGCGGAGGCCGCCCCGGATCACGAGGTCGTGGGCAACGCCCTGGCGGCGGCGGCGTCCAGCTTCCTGTTCTTCGCCTCGGGCGCGCTGATCCCGGTGCTGCCCTGGATCTTCGGCCTTTCGGGGCTGACCGCGGTGCTGCTCGCCCTCGGCCTGGTCGGCATCTCGCTCATGAGCACCGGCGCGATGGTGGGTCTGCTCTCGGGCGGCCCGCCGCTGCGCCGCGCACTGCGACAGCTCGCGATCGGCTTCGGGGCCGCCGCGATCACCTATCTGCTCGGGCTCCTGTTCGGCGTCGCCGGCGCGGGCTGACGGGGCACTACAGCTGGTGCGACGCGAGGTATGCGGCGGGGTCGGCGGAGAAGAGCTCCGCCCGGGCGATCTGCTCGGGGGTGGGGGCGACGCCGGTGTAGAGCTCGAACTGCTCCTTCGCCTGGCGCACCATCACCTGGTCGCCGGTGATGACCGTCTTCCCCTCGGCGCGAGCGAGATCGACCAGCGGCGTGTCCGCCGGCAGGTAGACGACGTCGAAGACGTAGTCGGCGGCGGCCACGGCGGCTGCGTCGAAGGCGAGCGTGCCGGCCTCCGGCCCGCCGGACATGCCGAGCGGGGTCGCGTTGACGAGCAGTGCGGGGCGACGGCTGCCGAGCTCCGTATCGGTCTCGACGCCGTAGCGCCCGGCGAGGCGCGCGCCGCGCTGCGGGTTCGTGGGCGCGAGCACGACGCCGTCGCGGAGACCGGCGTCGACGAGTGCGGCGAGGACGGCCTTGGCCATGCCTCCCGCGCCGAGGAGGGCGAAACTCGCCGTCGACGGGATCCCGTGCTCGTCGAGCAGCGATCGCACCGCGATGAAGTCGGTGTTGAGACCGGTGAGCCTCCCGCCGTCGTTGACGATCGTGTTCACGGAGTCGATCGCGCGCGCCGAGTCCTCCAGGGCGTCGAGGAACGGGATGCACGACTCCTTGTACGGCATGGAGACGCTCGCGCCTCGGATGCCGAGTGAGCGGATACCGCCGATCGTGGCGCCGATGTCGGTGGAGCTGAACGACTTGTACAGATAGTTGAGGCCGAGCTCCGCGTAGAGGAAGTTGTGGAAGCGATTCCCGTGGTTGCCAGGGCGGGCAGCCAGCGAGATGCACATCGTGGTGTCTCGATCGACCATGTTCACCATATGGACGGTTCCTCGTCTTCGACGCCGGCGGGCTGCCGTTCCCCGCGGAAGCCGCCGCGGTGTGAACGAGTATATGTGGCTTTATGCCTGTTTAGTTGCGTTTGCTTCCGAATGCGACACGGCCAGCGCCGCATCCTGACGTGAGCGGGCACCGAGCCGCCACCCGGTCGCGGCGTCCTGTTCGCGCCAGAAGTCCGCGAACCGTCCGCCGGCGGCGAGGAGGCCGTCGATCGTGCCGTCCTCGACGATCCGCCCCGCCTCGAGGAAGATCACGCGGTCGGCGGCGCGGATGCTGCTGAGCCGGTGGGCCACGATGACGCGCGTGCGCGGAGTCGGATCGTCGGAGAGGGCGGCGGCGACGGCGGCCTCGTTCTCGGTGTCGAGCGCGCTGGTGGCCTCGTCCACCAGGAGCACCGGCGCAGGCTTCAGCAGGGCGCGGGCGATCGAGACGCGCTGTCGCTCGCCGCCGGACAGGCCGGTGCCGGCCTCGCCGACCCTCGCCTCCCAGCCGTCGTCGAGGCGACGCAGGATCGGGTCGACGCGCGCGAGACCGGCGGCACGGCGGAGAGCCACGTCGCCGGCGGCGGGGTCGCCGACCAGGACGTTCCCGCGGATCGTGCCGTCGAACAGGTAGGGATGCTGGAACACCATGCTCGTCAGCGCGCGGCGGGAGTCGGCGTCCAGGTCCGTGACATCGACGCCGTCGACGAGGATCCGTCCCGCGGACGGCTGGTGGAGACCGGCGACGAGTGCGAGGACGGTGCTCTTACCGGAGCCGGAGGGACCGACGATCGCCGTGGTCGTGCCGGGCTCGAGCACGAGGTCGAGCCCGTCGAGCACGGCGGGTGCGTCGGCGCCGTAGCGGAAGCCCACCCCGCGCAGCTCGATCCGGGGCGCGCCCACGGGCGACGTGCTCGTGGTCCCGACGGGCTCGGTGGGGGCGTCGAGGACGTCGCGGATGCGGCGCAGCATCCCGGTCGCCGCCTCGATGCCCGGCGTCAGCTCGGCGAGGACCGTGAACGGCTCCAGATATCGGACGATGACGACGATGAGGGCGATCGCCTGGGGCACGGTGAGCACGCCCTGCGCGGCCAGCAGCACGGTCGTGCCGGCGAGGATCAACAGCGCGAGCTGGCTGGCGAGGCCGAAGATCAGCTCACCCGGGATCTGCATCAGCAGCAGTCGGGTCGTGGCCGCGTGCTGGGCGGCGAGGGCCGCTCCGGCATGGCTTCGGGCGGGTTCGACGCGGCGGGCGGCGCGGAGCGCCTGCTGGGTGCGGGCGAACTCGACGATCCGCTCGGTCAGGGCGCTGTTCGCGTCGGAGGCGGCCCGCTCGGCCGAGCGGCCGAGCCGGCCGGCGGCCCAGAACGCGGCGAGCAGCACGGGGACGCCGCCCAGCGCGGCGAGTCCGAGCACCCAGGAGACCGGCAGCAGCGCGAGCGCGATGGCGATCGGCAGCAGGATCGCGCCGATCGCGGGGGTGATGAGGTAGACCATGAGCCCGACCAGCTCCGGGCCGGTGGCGGCGACGGCCTGACGGGCGGTGGCGGTGTGCTCGGCGGTGAACCAGGCGAGTCGGACGCGGGTGAGCCGGTCGGCGACGGTGCGCTGCCCGGTGTCGAGCAGCCCGAACCCGAGGTCGTAGCCGAGCCGGGCGGTGGCGGCGTCGGCGGCCCAGCCGGCCGCCGTCACAAGGACGAGCGCACCGGCCCAGGGCCATGCGCCGGCCGGGCGGTCGCTGAACAGCGCGCCGACCAGCGGGATGAGCAGGACGCTGCCGGCGGCGCGCAGCAGCACACCGAGCACGGACAGCGCCAGGTGGCCGGTGACGCGGCCGCGGCTGGCGTCCGGGAGCAGGGCGAGGACGGTGCGGATCATCGGGCGGCCTCCGTCTCGATCGGGCGGGCGGGCGCGGCCACGGGCCGGGCTCCCGCGTCCCAGAGCTGCCGATAACGCCCGTCCACGGCGAGGAGCTCGGTGTGCGTGCCGGTCTCGGCGATGCGGCCGTGGTCGAGGACGACGATCCGGTCGACGCCGCTGATCGTGTGCAGGCGGTGCGCGATGACGAGCACGGTGCGCCCCGCGGTCAGGCTGTTGAGAGCCTGCTGCACGAGATACTCCGATTCGGGGTCCGCGAACGCGGTCGCCTCGTCCAGGACGAGCACCGGGGTGTCGGCCAGGATGGCGCGGGCGATCGTGAGCCGTTGCCGCTCGCCGCCGGACAGGGCCGCGTCCGGGCCGAGGACGGTGTCGTAGCCGTCCGGAAGGCGCAGGATGCGCTCGTGCAGCTGCGCGGCGCGGGCGGCCGCCTCGACCCGCTCCGATGCGGCGTCGGGCACGGCGAGGGCGATGTTCTCGCGCACGGTGCCCTGCACCAGCTGGGTCTGCTGGAACACGAAGCCGACCCGCGCGTAGAGCTCGTCGGCGCTGAGCTCGCGCAGATCGACGCCGCCGACCCGGATCGCACCGTCCTCGACGTCGTGGAAGCGTGCGAGCAGCGCGGCGAGCGTCGACTTGCCCGAGCCGGACGGTCCTACCAGGGCGGTGACGGTGCCCGGCTCGAGCCGCAGCGACACGTCCTCGATGACGGGCACGCCGGGCCGGTAGGAGAAACCGACCCGGTCGAGCTCCACGAGGCCCGGCGCGACGGATGGCGCGGCGCCCGTCGGCGTCGTGGTCTCGAGCTCCCGCTCGTCGAGCGCGACCTGGATGCGGCGGGCGGCGAGGAGCCCGGCGCTCAGGCCCGACAGCCCGTAGCCGATGCCGAGCAGCCGAGAGCCGAAGGTGGTGCCCAGCAGCAGGAACGGCAGCAGCGCGACCGGCGCCATGCCGCCGGTGGCGACCAGCGCCGTGCCGGGCACGGCGATGAGGACGAGGAAGGTCGCCGGCCGGGTGACGAGGTCCATGAACGTCTTCTGGCCGACGAACGGCCGCTGCCAGTCGTTCAGGAAGCCGATGTACTCGCCGAGCCGGCCGCGGAAGGTCGAGGCGGCGGCGCCGCCGAACACCCGGATCACCGGCTGACCCTCCAGGTAGGCCCCGGCCTCGACGTTCATGCGCTCCGACCAGCGCAGCGCCTGCCCGACCTTCGGGCCGGACTGCGTGACCATGATCGACATCGTCACGACGTACACGAGCACCGGCAGGAGCAGCAGCAGTGCGATCCGCCAGTCCACGATGAACAGGTAGACGAGCACGGCGACCGGCGCGACGACCGCCGCGACCGCGTCCGGCACGGCGTGGGTGACGAGGTAGTGCAGCGAGAGCGTGTCGTCCTGCACGAGCTGCTTCACCTGGCCCGAGCCTCGCGCCTCGAACCAGCCCAGCGGCAGCCGGGCGAGCTTGGCGAGGAGGCGCTGCCGCACCGCGCGCGCGAATCGCGCGTCGACCCAGTGCAGCCAGAGCATGAGCGCGGCCGACAGCAGCACGCCGCCGCCCATGAGCGACACCGCCCAGATCCCGACCGCCCAGAGCTGCGCCGACTCGGCACCGGCCAGCAGCAGCCGGGCGAGCTCGACCAGCAGCACGAACGGGGCGAGCTGGACGAGCGTGAGGATCGCCTGGGCGATGCCGGCGACGACCATCCCCGTGCGCAGCGGCGCGATGAGCCGGCCCCCGGCTCGTGCCCGCCACGCGCCCTTCCCTGGCATGGGCTGCGCGGCGTCGTCCGGGGTCGTCTCGATACGCTCCGCCGGCGCGTCGGCCGGCACCGGCTCGGGCGCCGCCTTGGAACGATTTGCCCCGAACGCCCGTCCGTAGTACCAGTACGCCTGCGCGTGGACCTCCGACTTGGGGAAGCCGAACTCCTCGCGCAGCCGCACCCGCAGATGCTTGAGGGTGCCGGACTCCGTCGCCATCCAGGCCGCCCAGTCCGACCAGTCACGTGCCTCGATCGCTGCCGCCAACGAGGCGGCGCCGCGGCGCGGCACCCAGCGCACCGTCGCCCGCGGATGCGCGGTGAGCGGGACCAGCCGGTCGTCCTCGTGATGCTCCTCCAGGTACACCTCGATCGGGATGTCCGCAGGCACCTCGCCGAGGATGGCGTTGATCGCCGGGAGGGAGGCGGCGTCCCCGATCAGCAGGTACCCGGCCGGCAGCTCGTCCGGCAGCGAGAACCGGGTCGAGCCGAGGGACGCCGCCTGCACGGTCGTCCCCGGCACGGCGTTCCGGGCCCACGCGGAGGCGGGACCTGCCGGCTCGTGGATCACGAAGTCGCAGGCGAACTCGCCGGTCGCCTCGTCCCAGGAGGCGAGCGTGTAGCCGCGCTGCTGCTCGGCATCCGGGTCGTCGAGGTCGGGGAACCAGAACCGCAGGTACGCGGTCGGCCCGACCTCGGCCTCGCGCAGCAGGGTGGGCGAGCTCATCCGCACCCGCAGGAACTTCGGCGCGAGCCACTCCGTGCCCGTCACCGTGACGTCGTGGTCCCGCGCGCCGTAGCTGCGCATCATCACGCCGGTGAAGCCGCGTTTGGCCATCAGGCCCCCTCTTCTCGAGCATCGTGCACCCGTTCGAAGTTAGCCTTACCTAACCACCTTGCTCAAGCTCGGATCCGGCGGAGTGGGAGCCCCGTCTGTCCGGGCAGCGATGCTGCGCCCGCGGCGGGCGGACCCTGCGACAATCGAGCATGCCCAGCCCTGAGACGCTTCTCGCATTCCTCGGCGCAGCCGCGGTGCTCGCCGTGATCCCGGGCCCGAGCGTGCTGTTCGTCGTGGGCCGGCGGTCCTCGTCGCCTTCGGCGTCGGCGCCCTCATCACGGCATCGGAGATCGCCTACTGGGTGATCAAGATCGGCGGCATCCTCTATCTGATCTCCCTCGGCATCCAGGCGATCCTCACCGCCGCGCTCCCGCAGTTCGTCAGCCCGGCCGCGGGAGCGACCTGGGCGCAGCTGCTCGCATTCGAGAGCCGCGCACGGTGATAGAGCCGCAGCCGACCCGGCTCGGAGACCCCACGAGAAAAGTCCCGAGCCGCGACACGTTCGTGAACGATGTCGCGGCTCGGGACGCTCTGTGCGCGAGGGGGGACTTGAACCCCCACGCCCTATACGGGCACTAGCACCTCAAGCTAGCGCGTCTACCTATTCCGCCACCCGCGCATGGGTGTTGTGGTCGTGCAACCGAGGATCGAGCCTAGCACGTCCGGCATCCGCGGCCGACCGCCGCCGCGACCGCAGGCGAGCGCGCGCCCGCGCACCCGTTAGCCTGGGACGCATGACCTCGCCCCCGGCCTCGGACGAACTCCCCGAGGTCGTCCGCGTCGCCCGCGACCTCATCCGGATCGACACGACGAACTACGGCGGAGGACGGGCGAACGGGGAACGCGAGGCGGCCGAGTACGTCGGCGCGTACCTCGAGGCGCTCGGTCTGAGCCCGGACTTCTACGAGCCGATCGCACGGCGCACGAACGTGCACGTCCGGATCCCGGGCCGCGACCGCGCCAAGCCGGCGCTCGTCGTGCACGGCCATCTCGATGTCGTCCCGGCGGTCGCGGACCACTGGCAGGTCGACCCGTTCGCCGGCGTCATCCGCGACGGGATGCTGTGGGGCCGCGGCGCCGTGGACATGAAGGACATGGACGCCATGATCCTCACCTCGGTGGCCGACATCCTGCGCGCCGGCGAGCAGCCGGGCCGCGACCTGATCGTCACGTTCTTCGCCGACGAGGAGAACGGCGGTGTGGAGGGCTCCACGCTCGTCGTACGCGACCGGCCGGAGTGGTTCGAGGGGGCGGCCGAGGCGATCAGCGAGGTCGGCGGCTTCTCGGTCGACGTGGGCGACCGCCGCGCGTACCTGCTGCAGGTGGGGGAGAAGGCGCTCATCTGGATCCGGCTCGTCGCGCGGGGCGCGGCCGGGCACGGCAGCCGGTACCATCCCGGCAACGCGGTCACCCGTCTCGCGGAGGCGGTCGCCGCGCTGGGACGCACGGAATGGCCGATCCGGCTGACCGACACCACCCGCCAGTTCCTCGACGGCGTCTCGGCGCTGTCCGGCGTCGATCCGGCCGATCCGGACGCCGTCGCCGCGCAGGTGGGCCCGGCGGCCGCCTTCCTGAAGGCCACCCTGCGCACCACGACGAACCCGACGGGGCTCACCGCCGGCTACAAGCACAACGTCATCCCGGACCGCGCCGAGGCGCTCATCGACGTCCGCGTCCTCCCGGGCACCGAGGAGGACGCCCTCGCCGACATCCGCGCCATCGTGGGACCGGACGTCGAGATCCAGACGGTCGTCCGGGACATCGGACTGGAGACGCCGTTCGAGGGCGCCCTCGTCGACGCGATGGTCGCCGCCCTCGGCCGGCACGACCCCGGCGTGCCCGTCATCCCGTATCTCATGGGCGGCGGCACCGACAACAAGGCGCTGTCGCGCCTGGGCATCACCGGCTACGGATTCGCGCCGCTGCGACTGCCGGCCGGGCTCGACTTCACCGGCATGTTCCACGGTGTCGACGAGCGCGTGCCGCTCGACTCCCTCCTGTTCGGCCAGCGGGTCCTGACCGACCTGCTGCGCACCTACTGACCGCACCTCCCGACTCCGAAAGGCGCGCATGCACTTCCTCGAGGCGATCTTCCTCGGCCTGGTACAGGGCCTGACCGAATTCCTCCCCGTGTCCTCGAGCGCGCACCTGCGCATCGTCGGCGCGTTCCTGCCCGGCGCCGAGGACCCGGGCGCCGCGTTCACCGCCATCACGCAGATCGGCACCGAGGCGGCGGTCGTGATCTTCTTCTGGCGCGACATCGTCCGGATCATCTCGCACTGGTTCCGGGCGCTGTTCGGCCGCATCCCGCGGGGCGACCCGGACGCGCGGATGGGCTGGCTCATCATCGTGGGCTCGATCCCGATCGTCGTCCTCGGGCTGCTGTTCCAGGATCAGATCGAGACGGTCTTCCGCTCGCTGTGGCTCGTCGCGGGGATGCTGATCTTCTTCGGCGTCGTGCTCGGCATCGCGGACGCCGTCGGCGCCCAGCGCCGCCGGCTCTCCGAGCTGAACGTGGGGCAGGGCGCGGTGTTCGGCGTCGCGCAGGCCTTCGCCCTGCTGCCGGGGGTCTCCCGTTCCGGCGGAACCATCACCGCCGGGCTGTTCATGGGCTTCCAGCGTGCCGCCGCCGCCGAGTACGCGTTCCTGCTGGCGATCCCGGCGGTGCTGGGCAGCGGGTTCTACGAGCTGTACAAGTCGGTCGCCCACCCGTGCGCCTCGGCGGCGGACGGGTGCACGCCGGAGATCTTCAACCTGGGGGAGACCGCCGCCGCGACGATCGTGGCGTTCCTCGTCGCACTCGTGGTGATCAAGTACTTCATGGCATGGATCTCGAAGCACAGCTTCCTGCCGTTCGTGATCTACCGGGTCGCGCTGGGCTCGCTCGTGCTCGTGCTGCTGGCCACCGGCGCGATCAGCGCGTAGCGCTCAGCGCCGTGGCTCGTCGCGCCCGGGCTTGCCCGGTCCGTCGCCGCGCCGGCGCAGATACTGCTCGAACTCGCGGGCGATCGCGTCGCCGGAGGCCTCGGGCGAGTCCCACGTGTCGCGCGTGCGCTCCAGTCCCCGGATGTACTCGCTCATCTCGTCGTCGTCGGCCGCGGCCGCGTCGATCGAGGCCTCCCAGGCCGCCGACTCGGTGGCCAGATCGGCGCGCGGCACGCGTGCGCCGGTGAGGTCCTCGAGCCGGTCGAGCAGCGCGAGCGTGGCCTTGGGGGAGGGCGTGTGCCCGGCGACGTAGTGCGGCACGCTCGCCCACAGCGTCGCGCTGGGGATGCCGGCGTCCTCGGCCGTCTGCGTGAGCACGCTCAGGATGCCGACGGGGCCCTCGTAGCCGGAGCGCTCCAGCTCCAGCTCGTTGCGCAGCCGCTCGTTGTCGCTGCCGGCGAAGACCGAGATCGGGCGGGTGTGCGGCACGTCGGACATCATCGAGCCGAGGCCGACGAAGCCGGTGATGTCCTCCCGCAGCGCGACGTCGATCAGCTCCGCGGCGTAGGCCTGCCATGCCCGCGCCGGCTCGACACCGGTCATGAGCCACAGCTGGGGTGCGCGTCCCGGCGCGACCGGGCGCAGGATCGTCGTCTCCGGCCAGGTCAGGCGCCGGTTGCCCTCCGGGTCGATGGAGACCTGCGGGCGGGTGTACTGGTAGTCGAAGTACGACTCCGGGTCGACGGAGTAGACGGGCTCGTAGGCACCCTCCTCGCGCAGCAGGGACAGCGCCGCCGACGCGGCCTCCCCGGCGTCGTTCCATCCGTCGAAGGCGGCGACGAGAATCCGACGACCGAGTCCGTCCACGCATGTCCTCCCTTGCGACCGGTTCCCCCCAAGGATAGGCCGTCGGTGCCCACCGGGCGCCGCTGGATAGCATGGACGGATGAGTCCGCGCCTGCCCGCCGCCGTGCTGTGGGACATGGACGGGACCCTGGTGGACACCGAGCCGTACTGGATGGCGGCGGAGACGCCTCTCGTCGAGAGCTTCGGCGGCACCTGGTCGCATGAGCAGGCGCTGGCCGTCGTCGGTCTGGGGCTGGACGACGCCGCCCGCATCCTGCAGGAGGCCGGGGTGCGGATGCCGGTGCGCGAGATCGTGGATCACCTCACCGGCTGCGTGCTCAGCGCGTTGCGCGAGGGCGGTGTGCCCTTCCGGCCGGGTGCCCGCGAGCTGCTCGCCGACCTCAAGGCGGCCGGCGTGCCGACGGCCCTGGTGACGATGTCGATGCGCCGGATGGCGGAGACCGTCACCGACCTGATCGACTTCCCGGCGTTCGACCTCGTCGTCGCCGGTGACGATGTCACCCGCCCCAAGCCCTACCCCGACCCGTACCTGCAGGCGTGCGCGGCCCTCGGGGTCGACCCCGCCGACACGGTCGCGATCGAGGACTCGCCGAACGGCATCCGCGCCGCGGTCGCAGCGGGGTCCGTCACGCTGGGCGTCCCGCTCATGGTCTCGCTCACCGGCACGGGGGCGCACGCCCTCTGGCCCACGCTGGAGGGCCGCACCGCCACCGACCTCGCGGCGCTGTCCGCCGCCCACCGCCCGCAGGAGACCACGCGATGACCACACCCGCCGATGCCCCGCGCGGCCCGTTCCGTCTCGGCGATCGCGTGCAGCTGACCGATCCGAAGGGACGACTGCACACCGTGACCCTGCGGGAGGGCGGGGAGCTGCACACCCACCACGGCGTGCTGCGCCATGAGCTGATCGTGGGGGCTCCGGACGGCTCGGTGGTGGTGGGCAGCGCCGGTCACGAGTATCTCGCGCTGCGGCCCCTGCTGCGCGACTTCGTCCTGTCCATGCCGCGCGGCGCGGCGATCGTCTACCCGAAGGACGCCGCGCAGATCGTCGCGCAGGCCGACGTCTTCCCCGGTGCCGTCGTGATCGAGGCCGGCGTCGGCTCGGGCGCGCTGTCGCTCTCGCTGCTGCGCGCCGTGGGCGGCACCGGCCGGCTCCTCTCCTTCGAGCGGCGCGCCGAGTTCGCCGACGTCGCCGCCGCCAACGTGTCGACGTTCTTCGGGACGACGCCCGAGAACTGGCGGATCGTGCTCGGCGATCTCGTGGACGCGCTCCCGCAGACGGTCGCGCCCGGCGGCGTCGACCGCGCCGTGCTCGACATGCTCGCCCCCTGGGAGTGCATCGACGTCGTCGCCGACGCCCTCACGCCCGGCGGCGTCGTGATCTGCTACGTCGCGACGGCGACCCAGCTCAGCCGCGTCGCCGAGTACATCCGCGGCACCGGCCTGTTCACGGAGCCCGAGTCCAGCGAGACGATGGTCCGCGGCTGGCATGTCGACGGTCTCTCCGTCCGCCCCGATCATCGCATGGTCGCCCACACCGGCTTCCTCATCACCGCACGCCGGCTCGCGCCCGGGGTCGTCACGCCCGAGCGGAAGCGGCGGGCGTCCAAGGCGACCGGCACCGATCTCGACGTCGAGCTGTGGACGCCGGGAGCGATCGGCGACCGCGAGATCACCGACAAGAACCTCCGCAAGCGCATACGCGACGCCCAGCGCGCGGCGGACGGCGCCCGCCGCGCGCGGTCCGAGTCGGCCGTCACCGAGAACTAGACTGAGCCGGTGCGTAAACTGCCCGCCGTCCTGGCCGCCGCCGCGCTCGTGACCCTCGCCCTCGCCGGCTGCTCCGCCGGCGGCGCGCCGACCTGCGAACGCGCCGCCTCCTCCTCCGACATCGGCTCGCTCGTGTCCGTGTCCGGCGCCGTCGGCACCCAGCCGGAGGTGTCGGTGTCGACGCCGCTGCACGTGAGCGGCACCGAGGTCGCCGACGTGGTCGCCGGATCGGGCACCACCCTCGTCAGCGACGACCAGGACGTCGCGCTCGGGCTCACGATCCTCAGCGCCGACACCGGAGACGTGCTGACCCAGGAGGGATACGACTCGCTCGACGACGTCACCACGGTCTCGCAGTGGGCATCCGCGATCCCCGGGCTCGAGCAGGCGCTGATGTGCGCCGCCGAGGGCTCGCGCATCGTCGTCGGCCTGGACGCCACGGCCCTGGGCTCGAGCGCATCGACGCTGGGCCTGGGTCAGGACGACTCCGCCGTCGCCGTCATCGACGTCCGGAAGGTGTATCTGTCGGCGGCGGACGGCGCCGACCAGTACAACGCCGGGTTCGGGCTGCCGGTCGTCGTGTACGCCCCGAGCGGGCAGCCGGGCGTCATCGTGCCCGACGCGGCCGCGCCGACGGACACGGTGGTGCAGCTCCTCAAGAAGGGCGACGGCGAGGTCGCGACCGCCGCGGACACGGTCCGCGTCAACTACACGACCGTGGCCTGGGACACCAAGACCGTCACCGGCACGTCGTGGGGCGATGCCCCGTACCAGCTCGACCTGTCGGCCACCGACTCCATCTCGCAGGCGGTGGTCGGCCAGACGGTCGGATCGCAGCTGATGGTGATCCTGCCGGCGGGCAGCTCGGAGACCGGGTCGACCAGCGCCCAGGTCTTCGTCATCGACATCCTGGGCGTCGACGGCTGAGCCGGCACGCTCCGGCCGCCCCTAGGATGGCCGGGTGCCCACCCACCCCGCACCCGAGGAACGCCTCGTCAACCTGGTCGTCGCGCTCATGGCGACCCAGCACGGGTTGACGAAGGAGACGATCCTCGCGTCGGTGTCCGGCTACCGCGAGCAGTCGCAGGCCGGCGCCTCGAAGGATGCGCTGGAGAAGATGTTCGAGCGCGACAAGGAGAGCCTGCGCGACCTCGGCGTCCCGATCGAGACGATCGGCGAGCTCGCAGACCCCGACGACCTGCGCGAGGCCCGGTATCGCGTGCCGTCCGCCGAGTACGCGCTGCCGGCCGACATCTCGTTCACGCCGGCGGAGCTGGCCCTCCTGGGGCTCGCGGGCGAGGTGTGGGGGGAGAGCTCGCTGTCGTCCGATGCCCGCAGCGGACTGCGGAAGATCCGGTCGCTGGGCGGGATCGTCGACGAGCCGATCATCGGCTTCGCGCCGCGGCTCAACGTGCGCGACCCGGCGTTCGCGCCGCTGCAGCGCGCCATCGAGCAGGCTCGCCTCGTCGAGTTCTCCTATCTCAAGCCGGGTCAGGATGCCGCCCGCCGGCGGCGTGTCGCGCCGTTGGCCCTCGTCGAGTACGAGGCCCGGTGGCATGTGCTCGCGAACGATCTGGATGCGGGCGCGGAACGCACGTTCCTGCTCTCGCGCATCGTGGGCCCGGTCCGCAGCACCCGGGACGGGTTCGACCCGGCCGCCCGCGCCGGCGCCGGAGATCGCGGGCTGCGCGATCTCGAGGACCTCGCCGCCCGGCAGCAGGCGCATGTCGAGGTCGATCCCGGCACCGAGGCGGAGCTGCGGCTGCGCCGCCGGGCGACGCCCGCCGCGCAGGGCCTGCTGGTCCCGTACGTCGACGTGCATGTGCTGGCCGACGAGCTGGCCTCGTACGGCCCGGAGGTGCGCGTGGTCGAGCCGCCGCAGCTGCGCGAGCTCGTCGTCGCCCGCTTGCGCGGCGCGCTCGAGCGCCACGGGGGTGCCTGATGAGCCCTGATCGCCGCGCGCCGGCGACCGAACGCGCCGCCCTGATCCTGCAGCTCGTGCCGTATCTCATCGAACGCGGTGAGGTGTCGGTCGCGCAGGCCGCGGCGGACTTCGACGTGACCCCGGAGCAGATGCGCGGCATGGTCGAGAAGCTCACCGTCATCGGCCGGCCCGGCGACGGCGGCTTCTGGCAGCTGCCGCACGATCTGTTCGACATCGACTGGGACCTGCTCGACGAGCGCGACCGGATCGCCCTGACCCAGACCGTCGGGCTCGAGCAGGCGCCCAGGCTCACCGCGCGGGAGGCCGCCGCACTGCTCGCGGGCCTGCATCTGGCGGCCTCGTTCCCCGGCATCGGCGACTCGCCCGCGCTGCCGGGGCTGCTCGCCACGCTCGCCCGCGGCGCATCCGGCATCCCGGCGGAGGTGATCATCGCGCCGGCGCCCGTCGACGAGGTCCGCGAACGCGTGACCGAGGCGCTGCGACGCGGCGTCGCCGTCAGCTTCACCTACCGGACCCCGGAGGGTGCGGCGACCACCCGGACCGTCGACCCGGTGACCGTGCACATCGCCGACGGCCAGTGGTATCTGCAGGGGTGGTGTCATCTGCGGCAGGCGATGCGCACCTTCCATCTCGATCGGGTCGCAGACGTCGCCGTCACCGGCATCTCCGCCACGCACACCGCCGCCCCCGCGACGGCGCTGTTCGACCCCGACCGGGCCGAGATCGTCGCCCGCATCCGTTTCCCCGCGAGCCATGCGCCGCTGCTGGGGGACTACCTGCTCCACGCCGAGGTGAGCGCGTCGGGGGGGATGTGCACCGCCGAGGTGCGCATCGCGGACGAGCGGAGCCTGCGCCGACTCGCCGCCCGCTTCGGCGGCGAGGTCGAGGTCGTGGCGCCGCCGTCGGCGCGCCGGGCCGTCGTCGAGTGGGCACAGGCAGGGCTCGCTCAGTATCCGGACGCGTGAGCGCGCCGAGGTCCCCGACGACGCGCCAGGGGTAGACTCGGAGACCTAGCCGACGTAGGGACTTTGTCATGGGAATCTTTGGAAACGCGTTCGGATGGCCGCATCTGCTGATCATCCTCGCGGTGATCCTGCTCCTGTTCGGCGCGGCGAAGCTGCCGGCGCTCGCGAAGAGCCTCGGACAGTCCGCCCGGGTGTTCAAGGGCGAGATGAAGGCGATGAAGGACGACGACGCGCAGTCGAAGGCCGCGCCCGCCGCGCCGGCCGACACCGCCACCCCCGCCGCGGCCTCGGATCCTGCGATCTCGCGGACCGACGGCACCGATTCCACCCGCTAGCCGCCGGTGGCGACGATCGGCACGCCGCACGTCGAGGAGCCGGAACAGCCGCGCAACGACCGGCGGATGTCGCTGTCCGCCCATCTGGTCGAACTCCGCAAACGATTGATGATCGCGGCCGCCGCGCTGGTCGTCGCGATGGTGGTCGCGTTCTTCATCACCGATCCGGTGATCTCCGTCATCACCGAGCCGATCCGGGTGATCGCGGCCACCCGCGGCGACGACTTCTCCGCGCTCAACTTCGGCACCGTGACGTCGGCGTTCGACATGCGGATGCGGATCGCGTTCACGATCGGCATCTTCCTCTCCGCGCCCGTGTGGATCTGGCAGGTATGGGCGTTCATCATGCCTGCGATGACCCGCAAGGAGGTCCGCTACACCGTCGGGTTCGTGGGGTCCGCAATCCCGCTGTTCTTCGCCGGCTGCTACGTCGGCATCCTGATCATGCCCCATGTCATCGAGCTGATGTGGTCGTTCACGCCCGAGGGCGGTGCGAACTTCTACAACGCCCAGGACTACTACGACTTCGTCTTCAAGCTGATGATCGTCATCGGCGTCGCGTTCGTGCTGCCGGTCTTCCTCGTCGCGCTCAACGTGGCGGGCATCGTCTCGGGCAAGGCGATCCTGAAGTCGTGGCGCATCGCCGTGCTCGTCGTGGTCCTCTTCGCCGCGATCGCCACCCCCGCCGCCGACATCATCTCCATGCTCATGCTCGGAGGCATCCTGATCGTGCTGTACATCGCGGCCGCCGGCGTCTCGTTGCTCTTCGACCGCAACCGGCGCAAGCGTGAGGCGGGCGTCCTCGACGCATGACCGAGACCGAGGTGTTCGCGGCTGCGCAGCGGTTCGCGCTCGACGACTTCCAGCTGGCCGGATGCCGCTCGCTGGAGGCGGGTCGCAGCGTGCTGGTCGCCGCGCCCACCGGCGCGGGCAAGACCGTCGTCGGGGAGTTCGCGATCCACCTGGCGATGCGGCAGCCGCGGACGAAGGCGTTCTACACGACGCCGATGAAGGCGCTGTCGAACCAGAAGTTCCGCGAGCTGAGCACGGTCTACGGCGAGGAGGCCGTGGGCCTTCTCACCGGTGACACGAACATCAACGGCTCCGCGCGCATCCTGGTGATGACCACCGAGGTGCTGCGCAACATGCTCTACGCCGACTCTCCCGCGCTGCGCGACCTGGGCTTCGTCGTGATGGACGAGGTGCACTATCTCGCCGACAGGTTCCGCGGCGCGGTATGGGAGGAGGTCATCATCCACCTGCCCGCGCGGGTGCGGATGGTGTCCCTGTCGGCCACCGTGTCCAACGCGGAGGAGTTCGGGGACTGGCTCGACACGGTCCGCGGCGACACCGACATCATCGTCTCGGAGACCCGCCCGGTGCCGCTGGAGCAGCACGTGCTGGTGCGGGGCGATCTGCTGCCGTTGTTCGACGACCGCGTCGGCACCGGCGTCGCACAGGTCAATCGGGAGCTGCTGCGGCTGAGGTCGGGGTCGGCGATCACCTACGAGAACAACCGGCGCGCGATGCAGAGCCGTGGACGCCGCGGGGGAGCAGGCGGCCGGGTCGCCCCCGCCGCGGGACGGCGACGCGAGACCCGGGTGGAGCGGCCCGAGGTGATCGAGCTGCTGGGCCGCGCGGGTCTTCTGCCCGCGATCTTCTTCATCTTCAGCCGGGTGGGATGCGACTCCGCCGTCGCCCAGACCCGCCGCGCCGGCGTGCGGCTGACCACGACCGCCGAGCGCGCCGAGATCCGCGCGGTCGTGGCCGAGCGCACCGGCGCGCTGCCCGACGAGGACCTCGGCGTGCTCGGCTTCTGGCAGTGGCGGGACGATCTGGAGCGCGGCGTCGCCGCCCATCACGCGGGTCTTCTGCCGGCGTTCAAGGAGATCGTGGAGGAGCTCTTCCAGCGCAAGCTCGTGAAGGCGGTGTTCGCCACGGAGACCCTCGCGCTGGGCATCAACATGCCGGCGCGCACGGTCGTGCTCGAGAAGCTCGAGAAGTTCAACGGCGAGGCACGCGTCCCGATCACGCCGGGGGAGTACACCCAGCTCACCGGGCGCGCGGGGCGCCGCGGCATCGACGTGGAGGGCCACTCGGTCATCCAGTGGTCCGATCAGCTCGACCCGCAGGCCGTCGCCTCCCTCGCCTCGCGGCGCACCTACCCGCTGAACTCGAGCTTCCGGCCGACGTACAACATGGCCGTGAACCTCATCGACCAGTTCGGACGGCCCCGGGCGCGGGAGATCCTCGAGTCCTCGTTCGCACAGTTCCAGGCCGACCGGGCGGTGGTCGGGCTCGCCCGCCAGGTGCGGGACGCCGAGGCGTCGCTGGCGGGCTATGCCGAGGCGATGGCGTGCGACCGCGGCGACTTCGCGGAGTACTCCGGCATCCGTCGTGAGCTCGGCGACCTCGAGAAGCAGAACCGCAAGGACGCGACGGCCTCCCGCACGGCGCGCGAGAGCCGGCAACGGCAGATCCAGTCGCTGCGCAAGCGGATGCAGCGCCACCCCTGCCACACCTGTCCCGAACGGGAGCAGCATGCCCGGTGGGCGGAGCGGTACTGGAAGCTCACGCGTGACGTCGACCGGATGCGACGGCAGATCGAGACCCGCACCGGCACCGTGGCGCGTGTCTTCGACAACGTCGTGGAGGTGCTCGCCGAGCTGGGCTACGTCGCGCAGGCGGAGGGCCGGACCGTGCTCACGGCCGACGGTCGCACCATGCGACGCATCTACGGCGAACGCGACCTGCTGGTGGCGGAGTCGCTGCGCACCGGCATCTGGGAGCGCCTGGACGCGCCTGCGCTGGCGGCGATCGTCTGCGCCCTGGTGTACGAGCCGCGACGCGACGAGGGCGGGGACCGAGCGCTGCCGCGCGGACCGCTGCGCACCGCCCTGGCCGAGACCGAGGCGCTGTGGCAGCGCCTCGACGACCTCGAGCGCGAGCATCGGCTGCCCGGCTCCGAGCCGCCCGCCGCGGGGCTCTCGTCGGCGATGCACGCCTGGGCGCGGGGCGGCATGCTGGACCGGGTGCTCGCGGATGCCGACATGGCCGCCGGGGACTTCGTGCGGTGGAGCAAGCAGACCATCGACCTGCTCGACCAGCTCTCCCTCGTCGCCGACGGCAGCGTGGGCACCGCCGCCCGCGCGGCGCTGGATGCGGTGCGCCGGGGCATCGTGGCGTACAGCTCGGTGTGAGCGCCGCCGTTTAGGCTGAAGCGTGCCCGCGACCCGAACCACGGCTGCCCCCGAACGTCCTGTGCTGCCGCTGTGGGCCGCGCTCGTGGTGTCGGCGGGGGCGGGCCTGCTGCTGACGACGGCGTTTCCCTCGCTGGCCTGGTGGCCGGTCGTTTTCGTCGCCGTCCCCGGCACCCTGGTGCCCCTGATCGGCCGCCGGGTCTGGTCGTCGCTGCTGGTCGGCTTCGTCTTCGGCGCCGCGTTCTTCCTCGTGAACGTCTCGTTCACGGCACGCTATCTCGGCCCGGTGCCGTGGCTCGCGCTGACCTTCCTGGAGGCGGCGCTCACCGCCGTCGCCGGCGTCACGATCACGCTCGCGTACCGATGGCTGCCGCGGCTGCTCGCCGCGCCGTGGTGGCGGCTGACGCTGCTGCCGGCGCTCGTCGCCGCGCTGTGGACCATGCGGGAGCAGTTCCTGGGCTCGTGGCCGTACGGCGGCTTCCCCTGGGCGCGCATCGGGGTGACGCAGGCGTCGAGTCCGCTCGCGCCGGTCGCGTCGTGGGTGGGGATCTCCGGCCTGACGTTCCTCATCGTCTTCGTCGCCGCCGCGGCGGTCGAGTTCGTCCGCGTCGCGCGCCGGCGGCCGCTGACCGCGCTTCCTGCGCTGGTCGTGCTGATCGCGCTGTTCCTCGTGCCGCAGTTCCCGACGACGGACGCCGGCAGCCTGCGCGTGGGCGCGGTGCAGGGCAACGGGCCGGCCGGCTACTTCGACACCCGCAGCCGCAACGCCGTGCTCGAGGCCCAGCTGACGGCGTCCGAGGCGCTCGTCGGTCAGGGCATCGACGTGCTGCTCTGGCCCGAGGGCGGGGTCGACTCCGACCCCCTCACCAGCGCGACCACGGCCGCCGCGCTCGATGCCCTCTCCGAGAGCGTCGACGCACCGCTGCTGATGAACGCCGCGACGGCACGGGGCGGACAGTATTTCAACAGCTCGATGCTCTGGGTGGCGGGGGAGGGGGCCACCGATATATACGACAAGAGGCATCTTGTCCCGTTCGGGGAATACGTCCCGGACCGCTCCGTCTACGCCCAGCTCGCGCCCGACCTCATCGGACTGCTCCAGCTCGACGAGACGCCCGGCACGGCCGCGCCGGTCATGGACGTCGCCGGCACCACCGTCGGTCTCGCGATCTGCTTCGACGTGATCTACGACGACGTGATCTGGGACGGCGCCGCGGACGGCGCCGAGGTGTACCTGCTCCAGACGAACAACGCCGACTTCCGCGGCACCGACGAGAACCTGCAGCAGCTCGCGTTCGCGCGCATGCGGGCGATCGAGACCGGCCGCGCGGTCGTCAATCTCTCGACCGTCGGCACAAGCCAGGTGATCGCGCCGGACGGCTCCGTGATCGACGGGCTCGAGGAGGACACCGCGGGGGCGATGGTCACCGATGTGCCGCTGCGCACGGGACTGACGCCGGCCGTCGTGATCGGGCCATGGATCCAGGTCGTGCTCGGATGGGGGAGTCTGGTCGCGGTCGCAGCGTGCGGCGTGCTCGTCTGGGTGCGCCGCCGACGGACGATCGCGGCGCCGGCCCCCGAGGGAGCCGGCGCCGCGATCGTCGGGTGATGCTCAGGCGGTCTTCTTGGTGACGTCCTCGCCGGAGCCGCGGCGGGCGCGGACGAACGCCAGGCGCTCCTCGAGCAGTTCCTCGAGCTCCGGGATCGAGCGACGCTCGAGCAGCATGTCCCAGTGCGTGCGGGCGGCCTTCTCGTCGCTGTGGTCGACGGTGACGGTCGTGTCGCCGACGCGCAGGACCGCCTCTGCGCCGCAGGCCCGGCATTCCCAGGTCTCGGGCGCCTCGGCGTCGGCGGCGAACGTCAGCGTGGTCTCATGAGCGCACGTGGCGCAGACGTACGTCCGCTGCGTGCGCTCATGCAGGATGACGCCCTCTTCGCTCTGCAGGCTCTGGGCGCCGAGTCGGATGCCGCGAAGGCTGCGATCTGCCATTGTGTGGTCCTCTCGTCGCGTGTGCTCTCCGGTATAACGCGGCGACCTGGGCGGATCATCCGAAGCGGCACAGACTGTGGACAACTCACAGTCGATGTTCAGCCAGCGGCGGGCAGCTCGGCCAGCGCCAGGTCGGCCCGGTCCGTGACGATGCCGTCGACTCCGAGCGCGACCAGCCGGCGCATGTCCTCGACGTCGTTGACCGTCCAGACGTGCACCTCGGTTCCGGCGGCGTGCACCGCGTCGACGAGGCGGCGGGTGACGACGCGCAGCGGGCCGCGCCGTTCGGGTACCTGCACGGCGTCGATCCCGTCCAGCAGGCGGGTGACGCGTCGGCGCGCGCCGAACCGCACCGCCGCCAGCAGACGCACCACGGTGCCGCTGCCGGGCGAGGTCGCGGGCCGCTGCTCGGGGCGGGCTGCGACGGCCGCGGCGAGGGCGGCCCGGCGGCGCTCGTCGGAGAAGCTCGTCAGCAGCACGCGTTCGGCGGCGGGCGCCACGATGCGGCCGGCGGGCACCGCCGCATCCGCCGCCTTGACGTCGATGTTGAACCGAGTGTCCGGGAAGGCGTCCAGCGCCTGCGCCAGCGTGACGAGGCCGCCTCGGTCGGCCATGATCGTCTCGAGCTCGGCCAGCACCACCTCGCGCAGCCCGCGCGGGTCGCCGGTGACGCGGGCGAGGTCGGTGTCGTGGAAGAGCACGACCTCGCCGTCCCGTGTCAGATGACAGTCGGACTCGATGTACTCCGCGCCCGCCGCGTGCGCCGCGGCGAGGGCGGCGAAGGTGTTCTCGACGATGCCGGCGGCGACCTGGTCGGGGCCGGTGAGACCGCGGTGGGCCAGGATGCGCGGCACGCTCGCGCCCTGGAGGTACGGGTGGGTCACGACGCGTCGGAGGCTGCCGGCCCGTCACCGGCCTTCGTGACGAACGCGTCGCCGATGCCCTGCAGCGCGCGGGTGAGCTCGCTCGGCACGATCCACAGCTTGCTGGAGGGGCTCTCGCTGATCTTCGGCAGCGTCTGCAGGTATTGGTAGGCGAGCAGCTTGTCGTCCGGGTTGCCCGCGTGGATCGCCGCGAACACCGCCTGGATGGCCTGCGACTCGCCCTCTGCGCGCAGGATCTGCGCCTGCTTGTCGCCCTCGGCGCGCAGGATCTCCGCCTGTCGCCGCCCTTCCGCCTCGAGGATCTGCGACTGCTTGGAGCCCTCGGCGGTCAGGATCGCGGCTCGACGATCACGTTCGGCCCGCATCTGCTTCTCCATCGAGTCCTGGATGGAGGCGGGCGGGTCGATCGCCTTCAGCTCGACCCGGGAGACGCGGATGCCCCACTTGCCGGTCGCCTCGTCCAGGACCACCCGCAGCTGCCCGTTGATCTCGTCCCGGCTGGTGAGCGCCTCTTCGAGGTTGAGCCCGCCCACGACGTTGCGGAGGGTCGTCGTGGTCAGCTGCTCCACCGCGCCGAGATAGTTCGCGATCTCGTACGTCGCGTCGCGCGCGTCGGTCACCTGGAAGTACACGACGGTGTCGATGGACACCACGAGGTTGTCCTCGGTGATCACCGGCTGCGGCGGGAAGGAGACCACCTGTTCACGCATGTCCACGAGCGGCCTGACCCGGTCGACGAAGGGCACGAGCAGGGCGAGGCCGGGCTGGAGGGTGCGCTGATAGCGACCGAGACGCTCCACGATCCCCGCGTAGGCCTGCGGGATGATGCGGATGGACCGGAAGATCACCACGATCACGAAGATCGCGAGAACCACCAGCAGCAGGATCACGAAGATCTGGCCTACGAATGCATCGATGTCAATCACCTTCCGGACTCCTCTCCTCCGGGTCGAGCGGTGCGACCCTCACGGTGGCACCGGCCACCTCCACGACCACGACACGGGCGCCGACGCTCAGTCCGCGTACCGCCTCACGCACGGCGGGCGCCGCCGTCCACGTCTCGCCGTTGTCGAGCCTGACCGCTCCCGCGCCGTCGACGAAGGGGCCGACGACCCGCGCGCCCATGCCGCGGAGCGCGTCGACGTTCGTGCGCACGGGTTCCCGCCCGCGGCGGATCAGCCGCAGCAGCAGCGGTCGGATCGTGAACAGCAGGAGTGTCGAGATCACGGCCGCGGCGACCACCTGCAGCCACCAGGGGGCGTGGAGCAGACTCAGCCCGAGACCGCCCAGGAGCGCGCCGACGGCGAGCATGAGGAACGTGAACTCCAGCGTCAGCAGCTCGACGATGACGCAGACGAGCGCCAGCACGAGCCAGGCGATCCATAGGTACTGGATGAGGTCGGGGAGCATCGCGCGTCCTTCCCGTGCGCTTGTTCGCACCCTAACAGGCGAGGGCCCCGGACGGCGCGGATCCCGCGAGTCGATAGAGTGGAGAAGGCCGCCTCGCCCTCTGACACGCAGGAGCACCATGTCCCAGCCTCTTCCGGTGGACTCGTTGCGCGGGAAGACCGCCCTCGTCACCGGCTCCTCCCGCGGCATCGGCGCCGACACCGCCCGCTACCTCGCCCAGGCCGGCGCGAATGTCGTCATCAACTACCGGAACAAGGCGCCGCGGGCCGAGAAGCTCGCGAACGAGCTGCGCGACCTCGGCGTCGAGGTGCTCGTCGTCGGCGCGGATCTGACCGACGCGGCGTCCGTGAACGCCATGTTCGAGTCGGTGGCGGTCGCCTTCGGCGGCCTCGACGTCCTCGTGCTCAACGCGTCCGGCGGCATGGAGGGCGGCATGGCCGAGGACTACGCCCTGCAGTTGAACCGGGACGCGCAGGTGCAGGTGCTGGAGACGGCGCTGCCGCTGCTGCGCGAGGGCAGCCGCGTCGTGTTCGTCACGAGCCACCAGGCGCACTTCATCCGCACCACCCCGACAATGCCGGAGTACGAGCCGGTCGCGCTGTCCAAGCGGGCGGGGGAGGACGCGCTGCGCGAGCGCATCCCGGGCCTGAGCGCGCGGGGCGTCGAGTTCGTCGTCGTGTCCGGTGACATGATCGAGGGGACCATCACCGCGACGCTCCTGGAACGCGCGAGCCCGGGAGCGATCGCGCAGCGCCGCGAGTCGGCCGGGCGGCTGTACAACGTGGGGGAGTTCGCCGCGGAGGTGGCCCAGGCCGTCCTCGACCCGGTGCCCGCCGACAACACCCGCCTCGTGGGCGATATCAGCTCGTTCTCCGCGGCGTGACCCCGTCGCCGAGGTCAGATGCCTCGGAAAGTGAAGGCGCGCACGATCTGGATCAGGCCGAGCACGACGAGCGAGACGCCGACGAACAGCCACAGGAACGCGGCCGCGATCAGCGGCGAGAACAGCAGGATGATGCCGGCGACGAGGCTGACGACCGCGAAGAAGACCGTGAGGCCCTTGGAGGCCGCACCGGAGAGCGTGGTCAATGCGACGACGCCCTCCACGATCCAGGTGATGCCCACGAACACGGCGACGAAGATCGCGAGGAACACCGTCGTGTCGCCGAGATTCGACAGCGCGATGATACCGGCGACCACGAACAGCAGCCCGAGCAGGATGTGGCCCACGCGCGACCATCCGCCGAGGGTCTTGGAGAAGACGCCGAGGCCGGCGTAGACCAGACCCGATGCGATCGCGTAGATCGCGATGATCGCCGTTCCGACCGCGGCCGTCTTCAACGGCCAGACCAGGATGAGGATGCCCACGATCAGGGCGATGGCACCCCCGATGCCGAAGGCGGTGCGGATGGCGTTGACGGCGAGCTTGTCGCCGGTGAGAGACTCGGACATGACTGCCCTTTCTGTGAGATGCCTGGGAATGGCACGTCACAGCGTAGCGCCGGGGGAGCGGGTCCTCCGGATATGACGCGCGACGACGGTCGCGGTCAGCTGCGTCGCGGCTTCCGGTTCTCGGCGCTGACCATCCACGACAGCTGCTCGATGCGCTCCAGGACGGCGTGCAGGATGTCGGCGCTGGTCGGATCCTCGTCGTCGACCTCGTCGTGCACCTCACGGCAGGTCGCCGAGACGGCGTCCAGGCGCTCGGTCATCAGGTCGATGACCTCGGTCGTGGCGATCTCGCCCTGCGGGAACTCCGGCAGCGTGGTCGTCTCGGCGACGAGGTCACTGCGGCCGTCGGGCAGCGCGTGCAGTGAACGCATGCGCTCGGCGACGGTGTCGGAGAACTCCCGAGCGGCGTCGATGATCTCGTCGAGCTGCAGGTGGGTGTCGCGGAAGTTGGTGCCGACGACGTTCCAGTGCGCCTGCTTGCCCTGCAGGGACAGCTCGATGAGGTCGACGAGCACGCGCTGCAGGTTCTCGCTCAGCTCCTGGGAGGCCGTGAATCCGTGTTCCGCGTTCTGCTCCTTCGTGAGCTCGGCGCCTTCGCCGCCCTTCGCCGGGCGCCGGCGGTTGCGGGTCGCGGCAGCGGACGAGGTCTTGGCGGTCTGCGTGGGCATGGGAGTCGTTCCTTCCGTCGGGGTCGTTCCGAGCATAGGAATCGACTCCGGGACGGGCGCCGGGATTGCCGGTGCGCAGCCGAGATGCTACGCGCGCCTCACCACGGCGTCAGCGCGAAGCCGGCGCTGAAGAGGGTGATCCCGCCGCCGATGACACCGGTCACGACGAGCAGCGCGATCCCGGCGGCGACGACACCGTCGCTGCGCCGCACACCGGCGACGATGTGGGCGGCACTGCGCCGCGCGACCATGCCGGTCAGCGTCCCGGAGCAGGAGCGGTGCTCAGCCACGCACCTAATAGCCGATAATGCACATTATGTCATTTCAACGAGTGACATCCCGCTCGCCCGGTTCGCGGAGAAGCCCGTCCTCGAGGATCATGCCGACCGAGGTCGCGCATGCGTCACCGCGCCACGCGTCGATGCCCTCGCGGACGGCGAATCCGGCGATGACCAGGCCGGCGATCGCGTCGGCCCACCACCAGCCGAGCGTCGCATTGAGCACGAGGCCGATCAGCACGGCCGCTGAGAGATAGGTGCAGATCAGGGTCTGGCGGGAATCGGCGACGGCCGTCGCCGAGCCGAGCTCGCGGCCGGCTCGGCGTTCCGCCAGCGAGAGGAACGGCATGACGATGACGCTCGACGCGGTGAGGACGATGCCGACGGCGCTGTGCTCCGCCTCGACACGACCGATGAGCGTGAGCAGCGACGTGGCGATCACGTAGGCCGCCAGGGCGAAGAACGCCACCGCGATGACACGCAGCGTCCCCCTCTCCCAGCGCTCCGGATCGGGGCGGGTGAACTGCCACGCCACGGCGGCCGCCGACAGGACTTCGATGGTCGAGTCCAGGCCGAACGCGATCAGCGCGCCCGAGGATGCGAGAGCGCCGGCGCTGAGGGCGACGACGGCCTCGATGAGGTTGTAGCCGATGGTCGCGGCGACGATCCAGCGGATCCGTCGCTGCAGGATGTGACGACGATGGCGCGCGAGGGAAGCGGTGGTCATGCGCAGTGGCACCCCTCCCCCGCGCAGCAGTCGGGCTCAACCGCCAGGACGACCTGCAAGAGCTCGCCGAGGGCGGGAGCGAGATGCGGGTCGGCGAGCCGGTAGGACGAGCGCCGCCCCTCGGGAACGGCTTCCACGAGCCCGCATCCGCGCAGGCAGGCCAGCTGGTTCGACATCAGCTGGCGCGACACCCCCAGGTCGACGGCCAGATCCGAGGGATAGGCCGGTCCGTTCCGCAACGCCAGGAGCACGCCCGCCCGGGTCGAGTCGGAGAGGGCGTGGCCGAGGCGCGACAGCGCAGCGGTGTGCGGTCGCGTCGCCGTCGGCATGCAGGGAACGATACAGCAAAACCTGTACTAATTTCCCGTCGATCGGACATGACACGATGTACGCATGTCAGAGCTCCCGGCCCGCGCACCGGCCGGCGACGAGGAACGGGAGCTCCTGCTGTGGGCGATCGGCTGCGCTCACCGGCTGCTTCCCGTGTTCGCTGCACAACGACCCGGCGACACCCGGCTGCAGCGGTCGCTGGACACCGCGCTCGCCTACATCCGAGGCGATGCCACCCAGGGCGCGTTGCGCGCCGCGACGTTCGAGTGCCATTCCGCCGCGCGGGACGCCGGCGGCGGTGCGCCGACCGCAGCGGCGCGCGCATGCGCGCACGCCGTCGCGACCGCGCTCGCGCCCGAGCATGCCAGCGAGATCTCCTGGTACACGGTCAAGGCGCTCCCCGACGCCGGCGTCCAGCACGCCGAGCTCACGTGGCAGCGGGCGTCGCTGCCACGGCACCTCCGGACACTGGTCTACGACGACTGAGCGTTGCGCTCGGCGAGCAGCTCCACGAGCGCGGCCCAGCTCCGCCGGTCGGCACCCTCACGGTACGCCGGGATGCCGGGGAGCGTGAACGCGTGCGGGGCACCCGAGTAGACCTGCACCTGCCAGTCGAGGCCGGGGTTGGTGCGCAGCTCGTCCTGGAACGAAGCGATGGCGCTGTCCGGGACGACCGGGTCGCTCGCGCCCGTGGCGATGAGGATCGATCCCTGGATGCGGTCGACGTCCGCCGGGTCGTGCGTGTTGAGTCCGCCGTGGAAGGACGCGGTGACGACCAGGGGCGCGCCGGTGCGGGCGAACTCGAGGGACGCCGAGCCGCCGAAGCAGTAGCCGATGATCGAGATGCGTGCGGCGTCCACCTCGGGGTCCGCCGCGACGACGTCGTAGGCGGCGCGGATGCGGCCCGTCAGCAGTGCCGGGTCGGCGTAGAACCGCCCCGCGGCGGCCTTCGCCTGCTCCGGGTCGTCATAGCTGACGCCGGCGCCATACACGTCCACGGCGAAGGCGTGGTATCCGAGCCGGGCCAGCATCTGCGCTCGCGCCTTCGCATAGTCGCGCAGGCCGTACCAGTCATGCACGACCAGGACGGCGGGCCGCTTCGCCCCCGCGTCCGTTCGCCGCGCCTCGTGACCGCGCAGCGCGACCCCGTCGTGGGCGTAGTCGACGTCACGCGCCTCGACGCGCGCGCCCTCGGGCAGGGGCACACGCTCGACGAGCTCGACGTGGATGGGCGAGAGATCGGTCATGCGGGCTCCTTGGCGTCACGGGTGGGAAGGGTCGGCCGCGCGGTCATCGCGTCACCGCCGGCTGCAGCTCCACCCAGTCCGGGTACTTGGCGGTGCGTCCGTCACCCGAGGAACGGCCCGTCAGACGGCGCTTCACCCAGGGCGCCACGTGCGCCCGGTAGTACGCCGGTCCGCCGAGATGGGAGGCCGGAAGACGGTCCGGAAGCGACCACCACTCCCCCGGCGGCTCCAGGCCGAGCTCGGTGAGCACTCGGGCCGCGACACGATGATGGCCGCGCGCGTTCATGTGCAGGCGGTCCGGCGACCAGTAGGCCGACCCCGCCAGCTCCCGGTCCGGCCAGTTCAGGGCGCGTACGACATCGGCCCGGTCTCGGATACGGCCGACCACGGCATCCGAGAGCTCGTCGCCGCGACGCTGGATGAGACGCCGCATCGGAAGCCCGGCCGAGGGGTTCGCGCCGGAGAGCAGGATCAGCGTCACACCCTCCTCGTCGCAGCGTCGCAGCACCCGGCTGAACGCGTCGGCGACGTGCGCGATCGTCGTGCGCGGGCGCAGCATGTCGTTGCCGCCGCCGTTGAACGAGAGGTGCGTCGGCTTCAGCGCGAGCGCCGGCTCGAGCTGCTGCTCCACGATGGGCCAGACGAGCTTGCCGCGGATCGCGAGGTTCGCGTACGAGATCGCCTCGCCGGCGGCATCCGCCCACCCCTGGGCGACGATGTCCGCCCAGCCGCGGACCGACCCGTCCGGCTGTTCGTCGCCCACGCCCTCGGTGAACGAGTCGCCGATCGCGACGTAGCGGACGGATGTCACCGGCTCAGCCTACGCCCGCGCCCGCCGCCTCCTCGGCCAGGAGCTCGCGCACCCGCGGCACGACGCGAGTGCCGTACAGCTCGATCGAGCGCATCAGCTCGCCGTGCGCCAGCGTGCCGTGCGCGAACTTCAGATCGAAACGGTCGAGGTCGAGGCGGTGCACCGTGTCGGCGATCTTGCGCGCGACGGTCTCCGGCGATCCGGCGTAGATCGCGCCGGACGGCCCGACGTCACGCTGGAACTGCAGCCGGCTGTATGGCGGCCAGCCGCGCTCGGCGCCGATGGCGTCCCGGTTGGCGGCCAGCGGCGGGTACAGCTCGTTCCACGCCTGCTCGTCGGTGTCGGCGACGTGCCCGGGCGAGTGCACGCCCACCGGCAGGCGGTCGAAGCCGTGCGCGGGCGCGGCGCGATGGAACAGGTCGACGAAGGGCCGGAACTGCGCCGGCGAGCCGCCGATGATCGCGAGCATGAGACCGAACCCGTGGCGGGCGGTGCGCACGACCGAATCCGGTGAGCCGCCGACGCCCACCCAGGTGCGGATGCCGCCCTCGGTCTTCGGGAACACGTCGGCGTCGGTCAGCGCGGCACGGGTGCGTCCCTCCCAGCTGACGGGCTCCTCGCGCAGCAGCTCGCCGAACAGATCGAGCTTCTCCTCGAAGAGCGCCTCGTAGTCCTTCAGGTCGTATCCGAACAGCGGGAACGACTCCGTGAACGACCCCGGGCCGAGCGTGACCTCGGCCCGGCCCGCGGAGACGGCGTCCAGGGTCGCGAACCGCTCGTACACGCGCACGGGGTCGTCCGAGGACAGCACGGTCACCGCCGTGCCGACCCGGATGCGACGAGTGCGGGCCGCGATGGCGGCCAGCACGATCTCGGGGCTCGAGACGGCGAACTCGTGCCGGTGGTGCTCCCCCAGCCCGAACGCGTCGATGCCGACGGCGTCAGCGAGCTCGGCCTGGGTGACGATGTCGCGGATCGTCTCCGCGTCGGTCTTCAGCGTGCCGTCCGGATTCGTCGTGACGTCGCCGAACGTGTCCAGCCCGAATTCGAGCGTGCGAGCCATGATCCACCTTTCATTCATATGGATGGAACCGGGATGCCCTCGTCGGCATTCCCCCGGCAGCGCACGCTAGGAGGCCACGACGACGACCTCGTCCAACGCGGCCTGCAGCCCGCCCGGCTCGCGGATCGCACGACGCGCATCGCCCAGCGCTCGACGCGCGCGCGGATCCGGCGCGGCCAGGAGCAACGCCGTCGCCTCACGGCTCCGGTCCACCCATCCCACCGCCCGCGGACGCCACGAGGCGGGGAGCCACCGCACGGGGCCGTCGAAGGGGCGTGCCCGGCGGTCCAGCGCGCGCAGCGCGGTCCTCACCCGCAGTGCCGCCTCGTCCCGCCCCGATCCCTCCTCGCCGGCGGCGACCGTCAGCCAGTCGGAGAGAGCTGCCAGGACATCGGCGATCGCGCGGCGGACGCTCGCCTCCGAGGGCACGGGCAGCACCAGCGCCGCGACCACGACGGCGATGATCCCGCCGACCACGATCTCCTCCCAGCGCTCCCCCAGCGGGAACGGCCCCGTCGTCAGTCCCTGCGCGACCGCCAGCACGACGGTGACCGCGAATGCCCACCACACGTAGCTGATGTGCCGCAGCACCAGGCCTGCGAACAGCACCACCAGGGCTGCGACGATCTCCAGCCCCGGCCCGGACGCGGGGACGAGCACGACGACGAGGGCGACGATCGAGCCGGCACCGGCACCGACGACGCGCTGGAGCGCCTTGTCGGCGACATCCGCGCGCCCGGTGTTCCCGACGGTCACCGTGAGCGCGGTGATCACCACCCATGCCCAGCGGTCGCCGAACCCGAGGAACCCGACCGCGAAGGCGATCGCGAGCGTCACGAGCATCTGCACCGCGAGGCGGGTCGTGGCATCCGGCCGCGACGAGCTCGGCGGCGCGGGCTGCACGACGACCGCGGTCACGACGCGGGGCAGGACGCCGACCCGGACGGCGGTCAGCTGGAACACGGTCACGGCCGCCCACGCGACCAGGCCCACCACCGTCGCGCACGCCGCAGCCGCCCACCCGCTGAGCCGGTCGCTGTGCACCGGCGCCACGAGCAGTGCCGCGAACGGGAGGACGAGAAGACCGCCGAGGCGCCGCCCCCGCTCTCCGAACCGCCGACAGTACACGGAGGCCGCTCCCGCCAGGCAGAACGCCGCCGCCCCGACGAACGGTGCCGTGGACAGGGCGAAGCCGACCGCGGCGCCCAGGAGCGCGATCGCGGGAAGCGCGACGCCGGCCTCCAACCGCCCCCGCAGATCGCGTTCCAGCTGGCTGCTCGAGAGACTGATCGCCAGCAGCGTCCCGAACACGGCGAGGCCCGGCTCCGGGTCGATGAGCACCGCCGCCGCGACCGTGACCAGCACCGCGATCATCGTGACGGCAGCGGGCGCGACCCCCGCACGCAGTCGCGCCGCGGTCACCTCCGCAGCGCGGCGCGCAGCGTGTCGAGCCCCACCCCGCCGACGTCGAGCGCGCGGCGATGGAAGTCGCGCAGCGAGAACGCGTCGCCGGCGGCCGTGCGCGCGTCGTCGCGGATCTGCTCCCAGATGCGCTGCCCGACCTTGTAGGACGGCGCCTGCCCGGGCCAGCCGAGATAGCGGTTGACCTCGAACTGCACGAACTCGTCGGGCATGTTGACGTTGCGCCGCAGGAACGCGAGCGCGTAGTCGTGATCCCAGGCTCCGTCGCCATCCGGCCGCGGTTTGCGCAGGTGCACGCCGATGTCGAGCACCACACGTGCGGCGCGCATGCGCTGACCGTCCAGCATCCCGAGCCGGTCGGCCGGGTCGTCGAGGTAGCCGAGGTCGGCCATCAGCCGCTCCGCGTACAGCGCCCAGCCTTCGGCGTGACCGGATGTCCCGGCCAGCATCCGGCGCCACGCGTTCAGCTGCGCCCGATTGTACACGGCCTGGCCGATCTGCAGATGATGCCCCGGCACGCCTTCGTGGTACACGGTGGTCAGCTCGCGCCAGGTGTCGAACTCCGTGACACCCTCCGGCACCGACCACCACATGCGCCCGGGCCGGGAGAAGTCGTCGGTCGGCCCGGTGTAGTAGATGCCGCCCTCCGCCGTCGGCGCGATGCGGCACTCCAGCCGGCGCACCGGCTCCGGGATGTCGAAGTGGGTGGCTCCGAGCTCGGCGACGGCCAGGTCGCTGACGGTCTGCATCCACTGCCGCAGGGCGTCGGTCCCGCGCAGCTTGCGCGCGGGGTCGGCCTCCAGCAGCGCGACGGCTTCTTCGACGCTCGCCCCGGGCGCGATCTCGTGGGCGACGCGCTCCTGCTCCGCGACCATCCGGGCGAGCTCCTCGAGTCCCCACTCGTACGTCTCGTCGAGATCGATCACGGCGCCGAGGAACCGGCGCGAGTGGAGGGCGTACAGGTCACGGCCCACCGCGTCGTCCTCGGATGCGGCCGGCTCGAGCTCGGTGCGCAGGAACGTGGCGAAGCCGTCGTAGGCGGTGCGGGCGGCATCCGCGCAGGCGGCCAGGGAGCGCAGCAGGACCTCGGGCAGCTCACCCGCCGCCGGCGCCGCGGTGCGGGCGAAGCGGTCGAAGAAGCCCTCGGCGGTCGTGTAGCGGTCGACCTGCACGGCGACCTCCCGTACCTGACGGCGCGCCGGGACGACGTTCCGCGCGACACCGTCGCGAAGCGCCTGCACGTATCCGTCGAGCGCGGCGGGGACGGCGGCCAGTCGCGCGGCGATGACCTCCCAGTCCTCCTCCGTGTCGGTGGGCATCAGATCGAACGCCGAGCGGATGTTCTGCGCCGGTGAGTCGATCACGTTCAGGTCGCGCAGATGCGCGTCGGCGTCGTGCAGCTCGATCTGCAGCTCGAGCTCACGGCCGAGGTCGGCGCGCGTGATCTCGTCGATCGCGTCCGTGGGCGAGGCGTCGGCGAGCTCCGCGCGCGTCGCCTGTGCGGCGTCCGCCGACGCCGCCGCCCCGGACGGTGAGTAGTCCGCGAACCGGCCGTTGTGCTCGAACCGGCCGATGTAGGTCGCCGTGAGCGGATCGAGCGCGGCGACCGTGTCGACCCAGCGGTCGGCGATCTCGTCGATCGCGGTGGGGATGCGTGCAGCCTCGGTCATCCTAGGAGCCTACGCGGCGTGCGGGCGCTCAGTGCGCGGCGTCGTCCCAGTTCGCGCCGCGCCCGATCTGCACGTCCAGCGGCACGCTCAGCAGCGCCGCATCCGCCATCCGGGCGCGCACGACGCGCTCGGCGGCGTCCCACTCCCCCGGCGCGACCTCCACGACCAGCTCGTCGTGGATCTGCAGCAGCACGCGCGAGGCGAGCCCGGCGGCCTGGAACTCGTCGTGGATGCGCACGAGCGCGATCTTCATGATGTCGGCGGCGCTGCCCTGGATGGGGGCGTTGAGCGCAGCGCGCTCGGCGTTCTCGCGCAGCACCCGGTTCGGGCTCGCCAGGTCGGGGAAGGGGCGCCGCCGGCCGAAGATCGTCTCGGTGTACCCGTCGATGCGCGCCTGCTCCACCGATCGGCGCAGATAGTCGCGCACCGCGCCGAACCGCGCGAAGTACTCCCCCATGAGCTGCTTGGCCTCGGACTGGTCGATCCGCAGCTGCTTGGACAGGCCGAAGGCGCTCAGACCGTACACGAGACCGTACGACATCGCCTTGACCTTGGTGCGCATCGGCGGCGTCACATCGGCCGGGTCGACACCGAACACGCGTGCGCCGACGAAGCGGTGCAGGTCCTCCCCCGCGTTGAACGCCTCGATGAGCCCCGGGTCCTCCGACAGATGCGCCATGATCCGCATCTCGATCTGCGAGTAGTCGGCGGTCAGGAGCGTCTCATAGCCGGCGCCGACCTCGAACGCGGCGCGGATGCGGCGGCTCTCCGCCGTGCGGACCGGGATGTTCTGCAGGTTCGGGTCGGTGCTGGACAGGCGCCCCGTCTGCGAGCCGGTCTGCAGATACGTCGTGTGGACGCGGGCGTCGTCGGCGATCGCCGTGTCGAGGGACTCGATGATCTGCCGCAGCTTGGTGGCCTCGCGATGCTGCAGCAGCAGGTCGAGGAACGGATGCGGCGCCTTCTCCTGCAGGTCGGCGAGCACGGCCGCGTCCGTCGAGTAGCCGGTCTTCGTCTTGCGCGTCTTGGGCAGCTGGAGCTCGTCGAACAGGACCTCCTGCAACTGCTTGGGAGAGCCGAGGTTGACCTCACGGCCGATGGCGGCGTACGCGTCCTGCGCGATCGCGTCGGCCCGCGCGCCGAGCTCTCCCGAGAACGCCGACAGCTTGTCGTGGGACACCGCCACCCCGGCCAGCTCCATGTCGGCGAGGGCGCTCGTGGTCGGCAGCTCGATCGCGGTCAGCAGCTGCAGCACGGATGCCGGGAGCTGCTCGCGTTGCGCGTCGGCGACCCGTCGCGTGTACCACGACAGCTGCCCCGGCGTCGCGCCGTCGTCCTCGGGCACGAGCTGGTTCGGGTCGGCTTCGGGGAGCTTCTCGTCGAGGTGCCGTTCGACCAGATGCCCGAGGGTCTTGTCGGGGAAGCTCGGTCGCGCGAGCCAGCCGGCCAGCAGGGTGTCGAATCCGACGCCGGACAGGTCGATGCCGGCGCGACGCAGGGCCTTGCGCTGCGGTTTCGCGTCGTGCAGCACCTTCGGCGACGGGCCCTCGAGCCAGTCGCGGAGTGCGCCGGCGGCAGCGTCCGTCCAGCTCAGCTCGGCGGCGGCATCCGCGCGGGACAGGCCGAGCCGGACCGGCAGGCCGTTCTCGACGACGACCGTCAGCGCGACCTCGTCGCCGGACGCCGCGAGCCACGCGGCCGCCGCCTCCGCATCGAGCTCGGCGGGTGCGGGGGCCGCCGCCGTCGGCATCGCCTCGTCTGCGCCCGGGGCGCCGCCGGTCGCCTCGAACACGCGCGGCAGCAGGGTGCGGAACTCGAGCCGGGCGAACACGTCGCGCACCGCCTGCGCGTCGACGGGGGTCCGGACGAGCTCGGCCGGGCCCACCGGGAGCTCCACATCGCGCAGCAGCCGGTTGAGCGAGCGGTTGCGGCGGACGTCCTCGACGTGCGCGCGCAGGTTGCCGCCGACGACCCCCGTGATCTCGTCCGCGTGGGCGAGCACCTCGTCGAGCGATCCGAACTGGGTGAGCCACTTGACCGCCGTCTTCTCCCCGACCTTGGGCACGCCCGGCAGGTTGTCGCTCGTCTCCCCCACCAGCGCCGCGATCTCGGGATACTGCGCCGGCGGGACGCCGTAACGCTCCTGCACGGTCTGCGGGTCGTAGCGCTTCAGCTGCGAGACCCCCTGCACGCTCGGGTACAGCAGGGTGACCTCGTCGGTGACGAGCTGGATCGTGTCGCGGTCGCCGGAGCAGACCAGCACCCGGTAGCCCTGCTCGGATCCCTGCGTGGCGAGGGTCGCGAGGATGTCGTCCGCCTCGATGTCCTCCTTGGCGAGCACCGTGACGCCCATCGCCTGCAGGCATTCCTGCAGCAGCGGGATCTGCCCGGCGAACTCGGGCGGCGTCTCGTTGCGAGTGGCCTTGTACGCGGGGTATTCGCGGGTGCGGAACGACACCCGCGAGGTGTCGAAGGCGACCGCGACATGGCTCGGCTTCTCGTTCTTGAGCAGGTTCACGAACATCGACAGGAACCCGTACACACCGTTGGTGTGCTGCCCGTCCCGGGTCGTGAAGTTGTCCACCGGCAGCGCGAAGAAGGCGCGGAAGGCGAGCGAATGGCCGTCGACGACCAGGAGGGTAGGCTTCGAGGAGTCCGGCACCCTCACAGCCTAGACGCGGCGTCGGACACCCGCCTCGACACCGCAGGGAGACGCATGACGCCCGCCGACTCCCCCGATCCGGCTGCCGGCCTGGCGTGGGTGACCTCGCGCGGAACCGGTGCTCTCGCCGAGAAGATGGGCTTCGAGTGGCTGGAGTGCACGCCCGAGCGGGCGGTGGCGCGGATGCCGGTGGCCGGCAACACGCAACCGGTCGGCCTGTTCCACGGGGGCGCCTACGTCGTACTGGGCGAGAGCCTCGGGTCCATGCACGCGAACTACCACGCGTTCCTCACCGCGAACGGCGCGAGGCGCCTCGCGGTGGGCATCGACATCAACGCCACGCACACCCGGTCGGCGCGCGAGGGCTGGGTCACCGGCACGTGCACGCCGCTGCATCTGGGCCGCTCGCTCACGGTGCACGAGATCGTGTGCCGTGACGACGAGGGCCGCCGGCTGTCCACGGTCCGCATCACGAACCTGATCAAGGACCTCTGAGCCGACCCCCTCACGCGAGACGGGGGTCGCCGGGTCAGGACTTCTTGGGCGCCAGCTGCTCGATGATCGCCTTCGCGACGTCCTGCATCGTGAGCCGGCGGTCCATCGACGCCTTCTGGATCCAGCGGAACGCCTCGGGCTCGGTCAGCCCCATCTTCTCGTTGAGCAGTCCCTTGGCCCGGTCGACGAGCTTGCGGGTCTCGAAGCGCTCGACCATGTCGGCGACCTCGGACTCGAGGGTGATGATCTGCTCGTGCCGGGCGAGCGCGATCTCGATCGCCGGCAGCAGGTCGTTCGGCGTGAACGGCTTGACGACGTAGGCGAGGGCGCCGGCCTCGCTGGCCCGCTCGACGAGCTCCTTCTGGCTGAACGCCGTCAGCAGCACGACCGGGGCGATGTGGGCCTTGCTGAGCTTCTCCGCGGCGGAGATGCCGTCGAGCTGCGGCATCTTGACGTCCATGATCACCAGGTCCGGGCGCAGGTCGGTGGCCAGCGCCACGGCGGTCTCCCCGTCGCCGGCCTCGCCCACGACGTCGTAACCGTTGTCGCGGAGGATCTCGACGATGTCGAGCCGGATGAGCGATTCGTCCTCGGCCACGACGACGCGTCGCGGGGCGGGAGCTGATTTCTCGGTTTCCTCGAGGTCGGTCACCTTTGAATCCTACGGTATGGCCGTTCCTGCGCGGTGACGACCGCGCGGGCCGCGCTGCGATAGGCTCGACCGGCTGGCCGGCGTGGCGGAATGGCAGACGCGACCGACTCAAACTCGGTTGCCCGCGAGGGCGTGTGGGTTCGACTCCCACCGCCGGCACGGAGTCGGACAGCACGAAGGGGATGCCGGCCGGCATCCCCTTCGTGCTGTGTCCGGGTCAGACGTTCTTGTAGATCGGCGCCTTGCCGTGCACGGCGTCGCCGATCAGGTGCACCCGGATGTCGTTCGTCGACCCGATGATGCCGGGAGGCGAGCCGGAGATCACGACGACCTTGTCGCCGACGGCCGCCAGGTCGTTCGAGAGGAAGTAGTCGTCGACCTGGATGAACATCAGGTCGGTGTGGGCGACGTGCTCGACCAGCGTCGACTGCACCCCCCAGGTGATCGCCATGCGGCGGCGCACCGACGGGTCCGGAGCGAACCCGATGATCGGGATCTTCGGCCGCAGCCGCGACATCCGTCGGGCCGTGTCGCCGGACTCGGTGAAGATGCAGAGGTACTTCGCGCCCACGAACTCCGCGACCTCGTTGGCGGCGAGGGTGATCGCCCCGCCCTGGGTGCGGGGCTTCGTCGTGAGCGGGTGGATGCGCTCGAGCCCGTGGTCCTCGGTGGAGGCCACGATGCGCGCCATCGTCTCCACGACCCCGACCGGATACTTGCCGACGCTGGTCTCCCCCGAGAGCATGACCGCGTCCGCGCCGTCGAGCACCGCGTTCGCGACGTCGCTGGTCTCCGCGCGCGTCGGCACCGGGTTCTCGATCATCGACTCGAGCATCTGGGTGGCCACGATGACCGGCTTGGCCATGCGGCGGCACAGCTCCACGGCCTGCTTCTGCACGATCGGCACGGCCTCGAGCGGCAGCTCCACGCCGAGATCGCCGCGGGCGACCATGATGCCGTCGAAGGCGTCGATGATCTGCTCGAGGTTCTCGACCGCCTGCGGCTTCTCGATCTTCGCGATGACCGGGATGTGGCGCCCTTCCTCGGCCATGATCACGTGGACCCGCTGCACGTCCTTCGCGTCCCGCACGAACGACAGCGCGATGAAGTCCGCGCCGATGCGCAGCGCCCAGCGCAGGTCGGCCTCGTCCTTCTCGCTCAGCGCGGCCACGTTGACGGCGACGCCGGGCAGGTTGATGCCCTTGTTGTTGGACACCGCGCCGCCCACGATCACCTCGGTGGTCACGACCACGCCGTCGGTCTCCAGGACCTTCACGCGCACCTTGCCGTCGTCGATCAGGAGGAAGTCGCCGGGCTTGACGTCCTGCGGCAGCCCCTTGAACGTGGTCGAGACGAGCTCCTTGGTGCCGGGCACGTCGTCGACCGTGATCTTGAAGATGTCCCCGGGGGCCAGCTCGTGCGGCCCGTCCGCGAACTTGCCGAGCCGGATCTTCGGGCCCTGCAGGTCGACGAGGACGGCGACGGCCCGGCCCGCGTCATCGGCGGCCCGGCGCACGTTCGCGAAGTTCGCGTCGTGCACCGAGTAGTCCCCGTGGCTGAGGTTCAAGCGGGCGACGTCGACGCCCGCATCGATGATCGCGCGGACCATCTCGTAGGTGGATGTGGCAGGTCCGAGTGTTGCGACGATCTTCGCGCGTCTCATCCGGTTCGTACTCCGTGGGTGTCGGGTTCAGGGCTCTGGTCAGCCTAGGCGAGTTGCAGACCGATGGCGATGTCGGTGGGAGCCACCGGCGCCGGCAGCGCCGTCTCGCCCATCAGGTACCGGTCGACGGCGGCCGCGGCCGCCCGTCCTTCCGCGATCGCCCACACGATGAGCGACTGCCCGCGGCCGGCGTCGCCCGCCACGAACACGCCCGGCGCGGTGGTCTGGAAGTCGGCGTCGCGCTCGAGGTTGCCGCGGCCGGTGAACTGCGCGCCGAGGTCGGATTCGAGGCCGCTGCGCTCCGGACCGGTGAAGCCCATCGCGATGAGGACCAGGTCGGCGGGGATCTCGCGCTCGGTGCCGCTCTTGGGCACCCGGCGCCCGTCCACGAACTCGGTCTCGGCCACGCGCAGCGCGCGCACCTCGCCCGCCTCGTTGCCGAGGAACTCGACGGTGGAGGCGAGGTAGACCCGCTCGCCGCCCTCCTCGTGGGCGGACTGCACCTCGAAGATCGTCGGCATCATCGGCCAGGGCTGCGCATCGGTGCGGCTCGCGGCCGGCTGCTTGCCGATCGCGAGGTTGGTGACGCTCAGCGCCCCTTGACGGTGGGCGGTGCCGATGCAGTCGGCACCGGTGTCGCCGCCGCCGATGACGACGACGTGCTTGCCCTCCGCGGTGATCTGGTGCGGCACCTGGTCTCCGGCGCCCGCCTTGTTCGACTCGACGAGGTACTCCATGGCGAAGTGGACGCCCGCCAGGTCGCGACCGGGGATCGCCAGCTCACGCGGCACCGTGGCGCCGGTGGCGACCACGACCGCGTCGTAGCGGTTGCGCAGATCGGCCCAGGTGATGTCGACGCCGATCTCGACACCGGCGCGAAAGCGGGTGCCCTCGTCCTGCATCTGACGCAGCCGCGCCTCGATGTGGCGCTTCTCCATCTTGAAGTCGGGGATGCCGTACCGCAGCAGCCCGCCGATGCGGTCGTCACGCTCGAACACCGCGACGGTGTGCCCCGCCCGAGTGAGCTGCTGGGCGGCGGCGAGGCCGGCGGGTCCCGAGCCGACGACGGCGACGGTCTTCCCGGTCAGGCGCTCCGGCGGCTCGGGCTCGACCCATCCGTTGCCGAAGGCCTCGTCGACGATCGACACCTCGATCTGCTTGATCGTGACCGCCGGCTGGTTGATGCCGAGCACGCAGGCGCTCTCGCACGGCGCCGGGCACAGCCGGCCGGTGAACTCCGGGAAGTTGTTGGTGGCGTGCAGGCGCTCGATCGCCGCGCGCCCCTCGCCGCGCCAGGTCAGGTCGTTCCACTCCGGGATGAGGTTGCCGAGGGGGCATCCCTTGTGACAGAACGGGATGCCGCAGTCCATGCAGCGGCCGGCCTGGCGCCGCAGCACCGCCGAGTCGCCGGGCTCGTACACCTCGCGCCAGTCGAGGATGCGCACCGGCACGGGCCGCCGCTTGGGCAGCTCGCGCTCGGTGACCTTCAGAAAGCCTTTGGGATCAGCCACCGGTCACCTCCAGGATGCGATGCCACACCACGTCGCCGTCGGGGTCGAGACCCTCCGCCAGCGCGTTCTCGCGGGTCTGGAGCACCGCCGCGTAGTCGCGCGGGAGCACCCGCACGAAGTTCTTCACTTCCTCCTCGAAGTTCTCGAGGAAGGCGGCCGCCAGCGCCGAGTCGGTCTCGGCGACGTGGCGGGTGAGCAGGTCGTGGAGCATCTCGGCATCCCCCGACCCGAGCTCGCCGAGCACGAGCTCACCGGAGGCGAGCGCCTCGCGGTTGACCTGCGCGGCGTCCAGCCCGTGGATGTAGGCCATGCCGCCGGACATGCCGGCGCCGAGATTGCGGCCGGTGGGGCCGAGGATGACGGCGAGGCCACCGGTCATGTACTCGAGCGCATGGTCGCCCACGCCTTCCACCACCGCGGTCGCGCCCGAGTTGCGCACGAGGAAGCGCTCGCCCACGATGCCGCTGAGGAACATGGTCCCCTGCGTCGCGCCGTAGCCGATGACGTTGCCGGCGATCACGTTCCGCGCCGCGTCGAAGGACGCGCCGCGCGGCGGCCGCACGACGATCTGCCCGCCCGAGAGCCCCTTGCCGACGTAGTCGTTGGAGTCGCCCTCCAGGCGCAGGGTGATGCCGGCCGGCATGAACGCGCCGAAGGACTGGCCCGCCGAGCCGGTGAGGCGGACCTCGATCGACCCGGACGGCAGCCCGTTCACGCCGTGCGCCTTCGTGACCTGGTTGCCCAGCATCGTGCCCACCGCGCGCGCGGTGTTGCGCACGGGCAGCTCGATGCTCACGTGACCGCCGTGGGCGATGACGTCCTGGGCGCGCTCGATCAGCTGCACGTCGAAGTGCTCGTCGAGCTCGTGGTCCTGGCCGCGCATGTTGCGGCGGGGCTCGTCGTCCGCGAAGGCCGGCCCGTCGAGCACCGGCGTCAGGTCCAGCCCGCTCGCCTTCCAGTGCTCGATCGCCGGGTCGGCGTCGATGAGCTCGGCGTGACCGACGGCCTCGTCGATCGACCGGAAGCCCAGCTCGGCGAGGTACTCGCGCACCTCCTCGGCGATGAACTCCATGAAGTTGACGACGAACTCGGGCTTGCCGGTGAAGCGCGAGCGCAGCACGGGGTTCTGCGTGGCGACGCCGACCGGGCACGTGTCGAGGTGGCAGACCCGCATCATGACGCAGCCCTCGACCACCAGGGCGGTGGTCGCGAAGCCGAACTCCTCGGCGCCCAGCAGTGCCGCGATGACCACGTCACGCCCGGTCTTGAGCTGCCCGTCGGCCTGCACCACGACCCGGTCGCGCATGCCGTTGAGCATGAGCGTCTGCTGGGTCTCGGCCAGACCCAGCTCCCAGGGGGTGCCCGCGTGCTTGAGCGAGTTCAGCGGGCTCGCGCCGGTGCCGCCGTCGGAGCCGGAGACCAGGATGACGTCTGCGAGGGCCTTGGCGGTGCCCGCCGCGACCGCGCCGATGCCGGACTGGCTCACGAGCTTGACGTGCACGCGCGCGGCGGGGTTCGCGCGCTTCAGGTCGAAGATGAGCTGCTTGAGGTCTTCGATCGAGTAGATGTCGTGGTGCGGCGGCGGCGAGATGAGACCGACGCCGGCCGTGCCGCCGCGGGTGCGCGCGATCCACGGGTACACCTTCCCCGGCGGCAGCTGACCGCCCTCGCCGGGCTTCGCACCCTGGGCGAGCTTGATCTGGATGTCGTCGGCGTTGGTCAGGTACATGCTCGTCACGCCGAACCGGCCCGAGGCGACCTGCTTGATCGCGCTGCGCCGCTCCGGGTCGAGGAGGCGGTCGAGGTCCTCGCCGCCCTCCCCCGTGTTCGACTTCCCGCCGATGCGGTTCATCGCGATCGCGAGGGTCTCGTGTGCCTCCTTGGAGATCGAGCCGTAGCTCATCGCGCCGGTGGAGAACCGCTTCACGATGGACGACACCGGCTCGACCTCGTCGAGCGGCACGCGCGGACGCAGGCCCGTGCGCAGCCGGAACATGCCGCGCAGGGTCTTCAGCTCCGCGGACTGGTCGTCGACGAGCTTCGTGTACTCGCGGAAGATGTCGTAGCGGCGGGTGCGCGTCGAGTGCTGTAGCCGGAACACCGTGTCGGGGTTGAACAGGTGGGGGGCGCCGTCGCGACGCCACTGGTACTCGCCACCGGTCCACAACCGCTCGTGGGCGCGCGCCGCCTCGTCCTCCGGGTAGGCGAAGGCGTGGCGGGCGGCGTTCTCGGCCGCGATGACGTCGAGCCCGATGCCGCCGAGCTTGCTCCCGGTGCCGGTGAAGTACGCGTCCACCAGTGCCTGCGACAGGCCGACCGCCTCGAACACCTGCGCACCCGCATAGGACGAGATCGTGGAGATGCCCATCTTGGACATGATCTTCAACACGCCCTTGCCGAGCGCGTAGATCAGGTTCTTGACCGCCTTCTCGGGCGAGATGCCCGTGATGAAGCCGGCACGCACCAGATACTCGACGGTCTCCATCGCCAGGTAGGGGTTCACCGCCGACGCGCCGAAGCCCATCAGGGTGGCGACGTGGTGGACCTCGCGCACGTCGCCGGCCTCGACGACGAGACCGACCTTCATGCGGGTCTCGTTGCGGATGAGATGGTGATGCACGGCGGAGATCATCAGCAGCGACGGGATCGGCGCGAGGTCCTTGTTCGAGTCGCGGTCGCTGAGCACGATGAACTCCGCGCCGTCCTCGATGGCACGGTCGGCCTCGGCGCACATCTGCGCCAGGCGCTTCTGCATGCCCTTGTGGCCGCCCTCGACCCGGTACAGGCCGCGGATCGTCACCGCCGTGCGACCGGGCAGAGCCGTGTCGATGTGCTGGATCTTCGCCAGCTCGTCGTTGTCGATCACCGGGAAGTCGAGCGTGACCGCGCGCGCATGGTCCGGTCCCCAGCTGAGCAGGTTCGCCTCGGGGCCGAGCCCCAGCGACAGCGAGGTGACGACTTCTTCCCGGATCGAGTCCAACGGCGGGTTGGTCACCTGCGCGAACTGCTGGACGAAGTAGTCGAACAGCAGCCGCGGACGGTCGCTGAGCACCGCGACCGGGGTGTCGCTGCCCATCGCGCCGAGGGGCTCGGCACCGTTCTGCCCCATCGGGGTCAGCAGGATCCGCACCTCCTCCTCGGTGTAGCCGAACGTCCGCTGACGGCGGGTGATCGAGGCGATCGGATGCACGATGTGCTCGCGCTCCGGCAGGTCGGCCAGGCGCACGCGCCCGGCGTCCAGCCACTCCTGCCACGGGTGCAGGCCGGCGAGCTCGCGCTTGATCTCCTCGTCCTCGATGATGCGGCCGGCGGCGGTGTCGACGAGGAACATGCGGCCCGGCTGCAGGCGTCCGCGGCGCTTGATGCGCTCGGGCGCGAAGTCGAGCACGCCGGTCTCGCTGCCGATGACCACCAGGCCGTCCGTCGTCTCGGTCCACCGTCCCGGGCGCAGCCCGTTGCGGTCGAGGGTGGAGCCGACGACCGTGCCGTCCGTGAAGATGAGGGCGGCCGGCCCGTCCCACTGCTCCATCTGCATCGAGTGGTATTCGTAGAAGGCGCGCAGCTTCGGGTCTACCTCGGCCTGCTTCTCGTAGGCCTCGGGGACCATCATCATGATGGCGTGCGGCAGGCTGCGCCCGGTCAGGCTCAGCAGCTCCAGCACCTCGTCGAAGGATGCCGAGTCGCTCGCGCCCTCGGTGCAGATCGGCAGCAGCGGACGGATGTCGCCGAGCAGCTCGGACTCCAGCTGCGACTGGCGCGCCCGCATCCAGTTGCGGTTTCCGTTGACGGTGTTGATCTCGCCGTTGTGGGCGAGCATGCGCAGCGGCTGCGCGAGCGGCCACGAGGGGAAGGTGTTGGTCGAGTAGCGCGAGTGCACCACGGCGAGCTCGGAGGCGAACCGCTCGTCCTGCAGGTCGGGGTAGAACGGCTCCAGCTGGAGCGTGGTGACCATGCCCTTGTATCCGAGGGTGCGCGCCGACAGCGACACGAAGTAGGCGCCGGCCTCGCGCCGCGCGCGCTTGCGCAGCCGGTAGACACGGCGGTCCAGCGCGATGCCGCTCAGCGCCGGGGCGTCGCCGACCGCGGGACGGGACACGAACAGCTGCTCGAACGCGGGGCGCGCCTCGTAGGCGAGCTTGCCGAGGTGCGCGTCTGCGGTGGGGACCTCGCGCCAGCCGAGCACGACGAGGTTCTCGCTGACGGCGATCTGCGCGATCTGCTCCTTGATCGCGGCGCGCTCGTCGTCGTCGCGGGGCAGGAACGCCAGGCCCGCGGCGTACTCCCCCACCGGGGGCAGCTCGAAGTCGACGACGGCGCGCAGGAAGGCGTCCGGCATCTGGGTGAGGATTCCGGCGCCGTCGCCGGTGCCCGCGTCCGATCCGATCGCGCCGCGGTGCTCGAGGTTGCGCAGGGCCGTGAGCGCGAGGTCGATGATGTCGTGGCCGGGCTCGCCGCGCAGCGTCGCGACCATGGCGAGGCCGCAGGCGTCCTTCTCGTGGGCAGGGTCGTACATCCCCTGCTTGTGCGGGAAGGAGCCGAGGTAGTCGGCGCTGAAACGGGGGCTCGATGCCATAGGTACCGTCCTCACAGTGGGTGCTGGATCTAGGGACGACTCTGGCCCGGTTGTTATTTCGCTGGCGCTCCGCTTGTGGCTTGTCCCTCGGCGACCACGGTCGTGGGCGGTTCGCTGACATCCACGAAGTCGTCGGTCTCCTGCGATTGTACAGGCGCTTCGACCCCCGGCTCGCGCCCGGGACGATAGGGCGAGGGCTCCAGGCCGGGGTGCCGTCGCTTCTGCACGAACATGATGATCAGCCCCAGGATCACGCCGCCGATCGCCGCCCACACGTTGGTGCGCAGGCCGAGGATGACGTCGCTGGGATCGATGCGGATGGACTCCCACACGATGCGCCCTGCGCTGTACCAGACCAGGTACAGCCCGAACAGGCGGCCCCACTGCAGGGTGAGGCGCCTGCCGACCCACAGCAGCACCGCGGCGCCGAGCAGGTTCCAGATGACCTCATAGAGGAACGTGGGCTGGAACAGGGTGTCCGCGGGCAGCCCGGGCGGGAAGGCGGCGTTGTCGGAGTCGATCTGCAGACCCCACCAGCCGTCGGTGGGCTGACCGAACAGCTCCTGGTTGAAGTAGTTGCCGAACCGACCCATGGCCTGCGCGATGATCAGGCCCGGGGCGAGGGCGTCGGCGAAGGTCCAGAAGCGGATGCCGGTCCAGCGGCATCCGATCAGCGCGCCGATCGCGCCCCCGATGAGGGCGCCGTAGATCGCGATGCCGCCCTCCCAGATGTAGAGCGCGGTCCAGGGGTTCGCCCCGGCTCCGAAGTAGAAGCCCCAGTGGGTGAGCACGTGATAGATGCGGGCGCACACGATCGAGATCGGCACGGCGAACAGGGCGATGTCGATGACGGCCCAGTTCTCCACCCCGCGCTTGACCAGGCGGCGGTTGGTCAGCAGCACCGCGACGATGATGCCGGCGATGATGCACAGGGCGTAGAAGTGGATGCGCAGCGGACCGATGTCGATGTAGCTGATCGAGGGGCTCGGGATGCTGGCGGACACGAGGGCCGAGAGAGTCACCTCGCGAGTCTACTGGCGCGCCGGAGCCGCGCTGCGCGGCTCGGGTGGCGGGTCTGTGACGGTCGGTGTGTCATAACTCCGCCAGATCGGGCGCCCGGACATCTGACACCCGCGCCAGGACACGGGCGTCGGACCCGCGGGGCGCAGATCAGGCGGAGTTATGACACGCGGCGTCGCCGTGAGGTGTGATGTCAGCGGCGGGTGGCGGCGGCGAGGGCCGTGGCGGCGGCGCGCAGGCCGTCGACGCCGCCGTCGCGCAGCGCGCGCACCAGGGCGGAGCCCACGATCGCCCCGTCGGCGTACGCGACCGTCGTGGCCACGTGCTCGGGCGTCGAGATGCCGATGCCGACGCACGCGTGGTCGACGCCGTGGTCGCGCAGGCGGGCGACGAGCGTGCGGGCCGCGGCGTCCAGCTCGGCCCGCTCCCCCGTGATGCCCATCGTCGAGACCGTGTAGACGAACCCGGTCGAGCTCGCGGCGACCAGGTCGAGACGCTCGTCGCCGGAGGTCGGGGCGGCGAGGAAGATGCGGTCGAGGCCCGTCCGCTCGCTCGCGGCGATCCAGTCGGCCGCGGCATCCGGGGTGATGTCGGGCGTGATCAGCCCCGCACCGCCCGCGGCGGCCAGGTCGTCGGCGTAGCGGTCGACGCCGTACTGGAAGACCGGGTTCCAGTACGTCATCACCACGACCGGGACGTCCGTGCGCGAGGTGATCTCGGCGACCGCCGGGAACAGGTCGCGCAGCCGGAAGCCGTTCGCCAGCGCGGCCTGCGTGGCCTCCTGGATGATCGGTCCGTCCATCACCGGGTCGGAGTAAGGCGGTCCGAGCTCGATCACATCGGCGCCGGACTCGGCGAGGGCGACGGCCGCCTCGACGCTCGTAGCCAGGTCGGGGTAGCCCAGCGGCAGGTAGCCGACGAACGCGCCGCGGCCCTCCGCGTGGGCCGCGTCGATCGCGGCGGAGACGCGGGAGGTCACAGCTCGATCCCCTCTCCGGTCGCGGCCTCGTCGTCCGCGGGCGGCGCCACCGGCGTCTCCCCCTCGTCGTACAGGCGGAAGTAGCGGGCGGCGGTGTCCATGTCCTTGTCGCCGCGGCCGGACAGGCTCACCAGGATCAGCGCGTCGGGGCCGAGCTCGCGGCCGACGCGGAGCGCGCCCGCCAGCGCGTGCGCGGACTCGATGGCCGGGATGATGCCCTCGGTCTCGCTGAGCAGCCGCAGCGCCTGCATCGCCTCGTCGTCGGTCGCAGGGATGTAGGAGGCGCGGCCGATCGAGGCGAGCCAGGAGTGCTCGGGCCCGACACCCGGGTAGTCGAGGCCGGCCGAGATCGAGTGCGACTCGATCGTCTGCCCGTCCTCGTCCTGCAGCACGTACGTCTTCGCGCCGTGCAGCACCCCCGGACGTCCCCGCTCGATGGAGGCCGCGTGCTTCTCGGTGTCGACGCCGTCGCCGGCCGCCTCCACCCCGAACAGCCGCACGCCCTCGTCGTCGAGGAACGCGTCGAAGATGCCGATGGCGTTGGAGCCGCCGCCGACGCAGGCGAAGACCGCGTCCGGGAGCCGGCCGACCTCGTCCAGCAGCTGGGCGCGGGCCTCCTCGCCGATGACCTTCTGGAAGTCGCGCACCATCGCCGGGAAGGGGTGCGGGCCCGCCGCCGTGCCGAAGATGTAGTTGGTCGTCTCGACGCTGGCCACCCAGTCGCGGTAGGCCTCGTTGATGGCGTCCTTCAGCGTGCGCGAGCCCGTCTTCACCGGCACGACCTCCGCGCCGAGCAGCCGCATCCGTGCGACGTTGAGCGCCTGCCGCTCGGTGTCGACCTCGCCCATGTAGACCGTGCAGTCGAAGCCGAACAGGGCGGCGGCGGTGGCGGTGGCGACGCCATGTTGACCGGCGCCGGTCTCGGCGATCACGCGGGTCTTGCCCAGGCGCTGGGTCAGCAGCGCCTGCCCGATGACGTTGTTGATCTTGTGCGAGCCGGTGTGGTTCAGGTCCTCGCGCTTGAGGAACACCCGGGCGCCGCCGGCGTGCGCGGCGAACCGCGGCACCTCGGTGATCGCGGACGGGCGTCCGGCGTAGGAGTGCAGCAGCCGCGTGTACTCCGCGCCGAAGGCGGGGTCCGCCATCGCCTGCTCGTACACCTCGGTCAGCTCGTCGATCGCGGCGATGAGGGACTCCGGCATGTACCGGCCCCCGAACTCCCCGAAGAACGGGCCCTTGGCGTCACGCAGTCTCATGCTTGTCCTCCGAGGAAGGCGCGCAGCGTCGCGACCGGGTCGCCGGTGACCAGCGCCTCGCCGACCAGCACCGCGTCGGCGCCGGCCGCACGGTAGTGCGCGACGTCGGCGGGCGTGAGGACGGCGGACTCGGCGACCTTGATCGCGCCGGCGGGGAAGGCGTCGACGAGCCGGCGGAACAGGTCGCGGTCGAGCTCGAAGGTCGTCAGGTCGCGCGCGTTGACGCCGACGAGACGGGCGCCGAGATCGGCCGCACGGGACAGCTCGTCCACGGAGTGCGCCTCCACCAGCGGGGTCATGCCCAGCTGCACGACCAGGTCGTAGAGCTCGGCGAGCAGGCTCTGCTCGAGCGCCGCCACGATCAGCAGCACCAGATCGGCACCCGCGGCGCGGGCCTCGAGCACCTGGTACGGCGTGGCCACGAAGTCCTTCCGCAGCACCGGGACGCTCACCGACCGCCGCACCGCGCGCAGATCGTCGAGGCTGCCTTTGAAGCGGCGCTGCTCGGTGAGGACCGAGATCGCGCTCGCTCCCCCGGTCTCGTAGAGCCGCGCCTGGTGGGCCGGATCGGGGATCGTCGCGAGGTCGCCGCGCGAGGGGCTGGCCCGCTTGACCTCGGCGATGATCCGCACCCGGTCGGTCGGGGCGAGCGCGCTCAGCGCGTCACGCGCCGGCTGCTGGGCGACGGCGAGATGTTCGACCTCGGCGAGCGGGTGCCGTGCGGCGCGGGCGTCCGCATCCTGCACCGCACCGGCCGTGAGGTCGGCCAGGAGGTTCAATGCTCTTTCGGCGTGTACTTCGAGCCGTTGACGCCGTATCCGGCCTTCGCCAGGATCCAGCCCACGATCAGCCCGACGACGACCAGGCCCGCGCACGCCCACACCAGCACAGGAAGCTCGAACCAGAAGAAGAGCGTGCCCAGCGCGATCGCGCCGAGCATGATGATGACGGCCGTCCAGGCGGCCGGCGAGTGTCCGTGGCCGGGGTCGCCGATGGGGTTGCTCATGTGTCTCCTTCAGTGCCGGGGCGGTGCCCGACCGTCAGTCTATCGGGCGGCGGCCGGTCGGATCGGTGCCGCGGCTCAGGTCGTCCCACGAGTCGATCGCGTCGAGCGGGCCGTCGCCGGACGCCGCGGCGTGAGCGGTCGCGGTCTCGTACTTGCGGCCGCCGCGGCGCCAGCGCGAGGCGGTGAGCAGGGCCAGCAGCCCGCCGGCCAGGAGGAGGGCGAAGCCCGCCAACGCCAGCCACGGCCACGCCGTCAGCGTGGTGCCCGCCACCAGCTCGGCGACGGCGGCGTCCCCGGTGATCCCGGTCGAGTCGGTCACGGTGGGAGCCAGCGCCGAGGTCGGCGGCCCCGTGAGCACCGCGATCGTCAGCCACACCAGCGTCCCGCCCGCGGCGATGCTCAGCACCGCGAACGCGTACCGCAGCCACACCCCGACGATCGACAGCGCGAGCCCCAGTGCGAGCACGGCGAGGCTCAGCGGCGCCAGCACCGAGATCGCGTCCGCGCCGGCCACCTCGAGATCAGCGGTGGATGCGCCCACGAGCGTGACGTGCACCCAGGTCTGCGTGGACGAGAGCACGCCGATCGCGCCGGCGAGCAGGATCGCGGTGACCGAGAGCAGCCGCGCCCGGCGGGTCACGCCGGCACCGCGTCGAGGTCGTCGGCGTCGAAGCAGGTGCGGGTGCCGGTGTGGCACGCCGCGCCGACCTGGTCGACGGTCACCAGCACGGTGTCGCCGTCGCAGTCGAGGCGGGCGCCCTTGACGAGCTGGATGTGCCCGGACGTGTCACCCTTGCGCCAGTACTCCTGGCGGGAGCGCGACCAGAAGGTCACACGGCCGCAGGTCAGCGTGCGGCGCAGCGCCTCGGCGTCCATCCATCCGAGCATCAGGACCTCCTTCGTGTCCCACTGCTGGATGATCGCGGCGACCAGCCCGTCCGCGTTGAAGCTCACGCGCGCCAGTCGCTCCTCGAGCGGCTCGCTCATTCCCGCACCTCGATCCCGTCCGCGGCCATCGCGGCCTTCACCTCGCCGATCGTCAGCTGCCCGGAGTGGAACACGGACGCCGCCAGCACCGCGTCGGCGCCGGCGCGCACCGCGGGCGCGAAGTCCTCGGCGCTTCCGGCGCCGCCGGAGGCGATCACCGGCACGCTGGAGATCTCCCGCATGAGGCCGACGAGCTCGAGGTCGAAGCCGTCCTTGGTGCCGTCGGCGTCGATCGAGTTGACCAGCAGCTCGCCGGCTCCGCGCTCGATCGCCTCGCGTGCCCAGGCGAGCGCGTCGAGCCCGGTCCGGGTGCGTCCGCCGTGGGTCGTCACGACGAAGCCGGACGGCCTCGTCCCGTCGCGCGTGACGTCGAGCGAGAGCACGAGCACCTGCGCCCCGAAGCGGTCGGCGATCTCGTCCAGCAGGGCGGGCCGGGCGATCGCGGCGGAGTTCACGCCGACCTTGTCCGCACCGACAGACAGCAGTCGCGCCACGTCGTCGGCGCTGCGGATGCCGCCGCCGACCGTGAGCGGGATGAACACCTGCTCGGCGGTGCGGCGCACGACGTCGTAGGTCGTGGCGCGCTCGTCGACGGTGGCCGTCACATCCAGGAAGGTCAGCTCGTCGGCGCCCTGCTCGAAGTACAGCCGGGCGAGCTCGACCGGGTCGCCCACCTCGCGCAGGTTCTCGAAGTTCACGCCCTTGACCACGCGCCCCGCGGCGACGTCGAGGCACGGGATGACGCGGCACACGAGCGTCATGTCAGAGCCTCGCGTTGTGGATCGCCGTCACGAGGATGGCGCGGGCGCCCAGGGCGTACAGATCGTCCATCACCTGGTTGACGGTCCCCCGCGGCACCATGACCCGCACCGCGACCCAGGCCGCGTCGCGCAGTGGCGAGATCGTCGGCGACTCGATGCCGGGCGCGATCTTCACCGCGTCCTCGACCAGCGCGGCCGGCAGGTCGTAGTCGATGAGCACGTAGCGGCGGGCGACGAGGACGCCGCGCAGGCGCCGCAGCAGCGTGTCCAGGCCGTCCGGCTCGGTGGCCCCGGTGATCAGCACCGCCTCCGACTCGAGAAGCACCGGCCCGAAGATCTCGAGGCCGGCCTGACGCAGCGTGGTGCCGGTGGAGACGACGTCGGCGACCGCGTCGGCCACGCCCAGCTGCACCGCCGACTCGACGGCGCCGTCCAGCGGCACGAGGTCGACGGCCACGCCCTGCTCGTCCAGGAACGCGTCGACCAGGCCCGGGTACGCCGTCGCGACCCGCAGTCCCTCGAGATCGGCGACGGCGCCGAACCGGCCGGGGGCGCCCGCGAAGCGGAACGTGGAGCCGCCGAAGCCGAGCGCCTCGATCTCGCGGGCGCCCGGCATCCGCGCGTCGCGCAGCAGGTCCCGGCCGGTGATGCCCACGTCCAGCGCGCCGGATCCCACGTAGGTGGCGATGTCCTTGGGGCGCAGGTAGAAGAACTCGACGTCGTTGACGGGATCTGAGACGAACAGGTCCTTCGGGTCCCGGCGTCCGATGTAGCCGGCTTCGGCGAGCATCTCGGCGGCGGTCTCCGCGAGGGAGCCCTTGTTCGGCACGGCGATACGCAGCATGGGTGTGCAGTGGCTTTCGGGTGGTGAGCGGGCGGGCGGGGGCGCTCAGAGATGTCGGTAGACGTCCGCGAGGGTGAGGCCCTTGGCGAGCATGAGCACCTGCACGTGGTAGAGCAGCTGCGAGATCTCCTCGGCGGCGGCCTGGTCGGTCTCGTACTCGGCGGCCATCCAGACCTCGGCCGCCTCCTCGACGATCTTCTTGCCGATCGTGTGGACGCCGGCATCCAGCTCGGCGACCGTGCCGGATCCCTCGGGGCGCGTCGCCTGCTTCTCTTGCAGTTCGGCAAAAAGCCCCTCGAACGTCTTCACCCCACCAGGTTACCGAACGCGAGGGGGCTCGCGGTCGCACGCTGTTTCCCGCGAGACCGCATCTGCGTGCCGAGGCGGTGGGGTGACACCACGGTCTCGGCGCCGGGTTGCGGTCTCGCGATCAATGGGCGTGTGCGTGGGCGGATGCCGCGCCGGCGCGCAGCGCCGCGATCGCGAGGTCGGGGTCGTCGGCGCCGAAGACGGCCGACCCCGCGACGAACGTGTCTGCCCCCGCCTCGGCCGCCTGCGCGATCGTCGAGGCGGAGATGCCGCCGTCGACCTGCAGCCACACGGCGGACCCGTGCCGCCGCGCCTCGGCCGCGAGGGCGGCGAGCTTCGGCATGGTCTCGGGCATGAACGACTGGCCCCCGAAGCCGGGCTCGACGGTCATCACGAGGATCTGGTCGAACTCGTCGAGCACGTCGTAGAGGCTCTCGGCGGGAGTGCCGGGCTTCACGGCGACGCCGGCGCGGGCGCCGATCGCGCGCAGGCGCCGCGCCAGGGCGACCGGCTCGGACGACGCCTCGAGGTGGAACGTGACGGATGCCGCGCCCAGCTCGGCATAGCCCGGCGCCCAGCGCTCGGGGTCGTCGATCATCAGGTGGACGTCGAGCGGGACGGGGCTCGTCTCCTGGATCCGCTGCACCATCTGCGGCCCGAAGGTGAGGTTCGGGACGAAGTGGTTGTCCATCACGTCGACGTGCACGAAGTCGGCGGCGGCGATGCGGTCGAGGTCGGCCTGCATGTTGACGAAGTCGGCCGAGAGGACGGACGGGTTGATTCGGATGCCGCTCACCCGCCCATTATCTCGCGCGAGGACGTCACTTCCGGAGCAGCGCGACGAACATGCCGTCGGTGCCGTGGCGGTGCGGCCACAGCTGCGCGTGGCCGGATCCGTCCGCAGGGGCGGGCAGGTCGAGCGGGGTGCGGGCGACGCGCTGCAGCACGGCACGCGCGTCGATCTCCTCGAGGACGGGACGCGCGCGCATCACGTCGGCGACGACCGCGGCGGTCTCGGCCAGGTGCGGCGAGCACGTCACGTACGCGACGATGCCGCCCGGCGCCAGCGCGTCGACGGCCGCCGTCAGCAGCTCGGTCTGCAGCGCGCTGAGCGCGGGCACGTCCGCGGCCTGCTTGCGCCACCGCGCCTCGGGACGCCGGCGCAGGGCGCCGAGGCCGGTGCAGGGCGCGTCGACGAGGATGCGGTCGTAGGTGCCGGCGCCGGCGCGCTCGCGCCCGTCCTGCTCGCTGACCTGGACCGCCAGCGGCACCGCCGCCAGCGCCTGGCGGACGAGTCCCGCCCGGGCCGGAACCGGCTCGTTCGCCTCGAGCACGGCGCCGTGCGCGAGCGCCTCGGCCGCGAGCAGCGCCGTCTTCCCGCCCGGGCCCGCGCACAGGTCGAGCCAGCGCTCGCCGGAGCGCACCGGCGCGGCACGCGTCAGGGCGAGCGCGGCCAGCTGCGAGCCCTCGTCCTGCACGCGCACGAGACCCGATGCGACGACGTCCCGTGGGTCTCCCCCGCCGGAGCGCATCCCGACCGGCGAGTACGGGGTCGGCGCGAGTCCGGCGGGCCGCTCGCCCAGCCCGGGCAGCACCGCCAGCGTCACCCGCGGCGAGGCGTTGTCGGCGCGCAGCAGCTCGTCGAGCTCGTCGGCCCGACCCTCCGCCGCCAGCGCCCGGCGGAAGGCCCGGATGATCCACACCGGGTGCGACCCGGCGTAGGCGAGGCGTTCGTCGTCCGAGCGTGCGGCGGACTCGATGCGGGTGAGCCACTCGCCGGGCGTGTCGCGGGCGATGCGACGCAGCACGGCGTTCGCGAAGCCGGTGCGGCCCTGCCCGGCGACGCGACGCACGAGCGACACGGTCTCGTGCACCGCGGCGTGCGAGGCGATGCGGGTGGAGAGGATCTGATGCGCCCCCAGGCGCAGCGCGTCGAGCACCTCCGGGTCGATCGCGGTGACCTCCCGTCCCGCGGCATCGGCGATCACGGCGTCGTAGGTGCCCTGGCGTCGCAGGGTGCCGTAGGTCAGCTCGGTGGCCAGGGCCGCGTCCTTCTCCGTCAGCCCGGCGCGGTCGATCGCGGCGGGCAGCAGCAGGTTCGCGTAGGCGTCCGATTCGTGCACGGCGCGCAGCACGTCGTACGCGACGCGGCGGGAGTCGCTCATGAGCCGGCCACCGCCTCGGCCTGGCGCTGCCCGCGCCACCAGGCGCCGGCGTCCATCGCCTGCTTGCCCGCCGGCTGCACCCGGGCCAGCGCGATCGGCGCGGTCGCCGTGCCCACGAGCACCTGACCCGCGTGCAGGGCGATGCGGCCCGCCGCCAGCGGCGGCTCACGGTCGGCGCGGTGCGCGGCGAGCACCTTGAGCCGCGCGCCGGCCACGGTCGTGAACGCGCCGGGCTCGGGGGTCGTGCCACGGATGCGGGAGAGCACGGCGTCCGCGGTCTCGTCCCACCGGATGCGCCCGTCATCGGCGGTCAGCTTGGCGGCGTACGTCACCTCCCCTTGCTGGGGCGTCGCGGATGCCGTGCCGGCGGCGATGCGGTCCACGACCCGCACGAGCAGCTCCGCGCCCTGGTCGGCGAGGGCGGCGAGCACGTCGCCCGCCGACGCGCGCGGCGGGACCGGGTAGCGCAGCTCGTCGTAGACGTCGCCGGCGTCGAGCTCGGGCACCAGCCGGAACACGCCGGCGCCGGTGACCGGGTCGCCGGCGATGAGCGCGTGCTGCACCGGGGCCGCCCCGCGCCACCGCGGCAGGAGTGAGAAGTGCAGGTTGATCCAGCCGTGCGGCGGCGTCGACAGCAGCGGCTCACGCACGAGTCCGCCGTACGCGACGATCACGCCGAGGTCCGGCGCCAGCGCGGTGATGCCGGCGGTCGCACCGGCATCGAGCCGGTCGGCCTTGATCGTCGGCAGGCCCAAGGACGCTGCCGCCGCAGCGACCGGAGACGGCGTCAGCACCCGCTTGCGGCCGAGCGGCGCGTCGGTGCGCGTGACGACCGCGACGATCTCGTGCGGCGAGTCGTGCAGCGCCCGCAGGGACGGCACGGCGGGCGCGGGCGTACCGGCGAAGACGAGGCGCATGGCGCTCCAGACGGGTGGATCAGAGATCGGGATCGGGCACGTCGACCCGCACCCTGAGTGTATTCCGCGCTCCCTGTGACCGCCGTGGACCCCGCCCGCGCACCGCCGCGGCGACGACGGCGGCACGCAGGGACGCCGTCGCGGCGGCGCCCGCGGCGTAGTCGAACCGCACGAGCGCGCGGTCGGTGCGCACATCGGCGGACACCGGGACCGGGCCGAGCACGGCGTCGGGACCGAGGTCGGGCACGTCGGCGCGCAGCGTCTCCAGCGCGAGGGCGACGGCGGCCGGCGGACCTTCCACCGAGGCGACCCGGACGGTGGGGGGCATGCGCAGCGGCGCGCGCTCGGACAGCTCGGCGCGGGCGTAGGCGGGCTGGGTCCACGTCGCGAGGGCCCGCGCGACCGGACCGGTGACCCCCACGAGGTGGACCGGCGCGCCGGGAGCGGCGAGGGCGGCGGCGTTGGACCACCAGCGCAGGCAGTGCTCGCCGATCCGCAGGTCGTCGGCGAGCAGCATCCGCGGTCCGTCCAGCAGGAGGACCGCGCGGTAGCCGCCGTCCGGGACGGGCTCGGCGCCGCGGGTGGCCACGACCAGGGCCGGACGGCCGTCGAGCCGGGTCACCGGGTGCTCGGCGTCCGCGACGATCACCCGTGTGTTCGGGAAGGCGCGGCCGAGCTCGTCGGCGGTGCGCTCGCTGCCCGCGCCGGCCGGCCGCAGGCGGGTGCCGTCGCAGTGCGCGCAGC
>NZ_JASGEL010000096.1:0-5170 GCF_047606385.1 Microbacterium sp. | reverse complement strand
GGTCGTCGCCGGCGCGGCGCACCTCGAACCAGGCGGGGCCGCCGGGCAGGCGCAGGGTGCGCGCGAAGGCGCCGGGCCCCGCCGTCTCGACGCCGCCGACGGCGCGCGCGGCGAGCCAGTCGAACAGTCCGTCGAGATCGATCGGACGGCGGTGCACGAGCAGGAGGTCGAGCTCGCCGGCGGGTGCCGGATGCGACCCGTGGCCGCGGGCGCGCAGCGCGGTCGGCGGCATCCCGAACACGTCGCGCACGGTGTCGTTGAACTGGCGGACGCTGGCGAACCCGGCCGAGAACGCCACGTCGGCGACCGGCAGGTCGGTGCCGACCAGCAGCATCCGCGCGGTCTGCGCCCGGTGCGCGCGGGCGAGGGCGAGGGGGCCCGCGCCGAGCTCGGCGGTGAGCAGTCGCGTGAGGTGACGGCTGGAGTAGCCGAGCCGCCGGGCGAGACCGGGCACGCCCTCCCGCTCGACGGTGCCCTCGGCGATGAGCCGCATGGCGCGGCCGGCGGCGTCGCCGCGCAGGTCCCATTCGGGCGAGCCGGGCGCCGCCTCGGGCAGGCAGCGCTTGCACGCCCGGTAGCCGGCCTCGTGGGCGGCGGCGCTGGTCGCGAAGAAGGTGACGTTGCCGGGCTTCGGGGTGCGCGCCGGGCAGCTCGGCCGGCAGTAGATGCCGGTGGTGCGCACCGCGGTGACGAACTGCCCGTCGAACCGCGCGTCACGGGCGCTGATCGCGCGGTAGCGCTCGTCGAAGGTCATTCCGGGGTGGGGCACTCCCCCAGCCTGACACGTCGCCCGGCCTCCGGCTCGCGGTTTTCGGACATCGCGGTGGCCGCGGGGCCCGCGGCGGCGCGCGGCGCGCCATGCCGCCGCATCCGCTGTCCCATGACCGCGACGATTTCGTGCAATCCGCGGCGAAATATGCGTCGCACTTACACGAAATCGTCGCGTTCGTGAGACGGAGCGGCGGGCGCAAGCCCCCGAGGCCCGCGCCCGGACGCGCGTAGCGTGGCGCCATGACCGAATCCGAATACGACCTCATCGTCATCGGCGCCGGCCCGGTCGGCGAGAACGTCGCCGACCGGGCGACACAGCAGGGCCTGCGCACCGTCATCGTCGAGAGCGAGCTCGTCGGCGGCGAGTGCTCCTACTGGGCGTGCATGCCCTCGAAGGGGTTGCTGCGCGCCGGCGCCGCGCTCCGGGCCGCGCAGGCCGTGGACGGCGCCCGGCAGGCCGTGACCGGCAGGGTGGACGCCGCCGGCGTCCTGCGCCGCCGCGACCGGCTCACGCACGAGTGGGACGACTCCGGACAGGTCGAGTGGCTGGACGCCGCCGGCATCCACCTGGTGCGCGGGCACGGGCGGCTCGCCGGCCCGAGGCGGGTGGAGGTGACGGCGGAGGACGGCGGGGTCACGGTCCTCACCGCCCGGCATGCCGTCGCCGTGTGCACCGGCAGCGCCGCGCTGCTGCCCGACACCCCGGGCCTCGCACAGGCCGAGCCGTGGACGAGCCGGGAGGCCACGAGCGTGCAGGAGATCCCCGCGAGCCTCGCGATCATCGGCGGCGGGGTCGTCGCCTGCGAGATGGCGACGGCGTTCACCGACCTGGGCGTGCGCGTCACGCTGCTGGCCCGCGGCGGCCTGCTGGGCGGGATGGAGCCCTTCGCCGGCGAACGGGTCGCCGCGGCCCTGCGCGATCGCGACGCGGACGTGCGCACCGGCGTGACGGTCGCCCGGGTGCAGCGGGACGGGGATCAGGTCGTCCTCACGCTGGAGGACGGCACGACGGTGGATGCCGCGCAGCTCCTGGTCGCGACCGGCCGCCTGCCCCGCACCGGGGACCTGGGGCTCGACACCGTCGGACTGGCGGCGGGCGACTGGCTCGACGTCGACGACACCATGCTGGTGACCGGCACGGACTGGCTCTACGCCGTCGGCGACGTCAACCACCGGGCGCTGCTCACGCACCAGGGCAAGTATCAGGCGCGCGCCGCCGGCGACGTGATCGCGGCGCGCGCACAGGACGCCCCGGTGGACGACGCGCCGTGGGGCGCCCACGTCGCGACCGCGGACCACGCGGCGGTGCCGCAGGTGACCTTCACCGACCCGGAGGTCGCGTCGGTCGGCCTGACCGCGCGCGCCGCCGAGGCGGCGGGGCGCCGCATCCGGGTCGTCGACTACGACCTCGGCGCGGTCGCCGGGGCCTGGACCCTGGCCGACGACTACGCGGGGCAGGCCCGCGCCGTCGTCGACGCCGACCGGAACGTGCTGCTCGGCGCGACATTCGTGGGTCCCGATGTCGCCGAGATGCTGCAGGCGGCGACGATCGCCGTGGTCGGCGAGGTGCCCCTGGCGCGTCTCTGGCATGCGGTCCCCGCCTACCCGACCGTCAGCGAGGTGTGGCTGCGGTTCCTCGAGGAGCTGGGGCGTTCGACGGCGTCCTGACCGGGCGTCCCGTGGGCGTCCGCGCGCGGGGTGTCACGGAAACGGCGTTGAACTTCCCGTTCACACGACGCGAGGGATGCGCAGGAATCGCGGGCGCGGCGGCAGTCGCGCGGCGGCCCGTGCACCGTGTGAACGCGAAGTTCAACAGCACCGTGTGAACGCGAAGTTCAACAGCACCGTGTGAACGCGAAGTTCAACACCGCCATGTGAACGCGAAGTTCAATGCGGTCTGAGCGGACATGCGGCTGCCGGCTCCCCCGGGCCCCCGCGAGCCCGCGCACCACGCCCCGGCACCGCCCGGGGCCTCGCCTCAGTGGGAGAGCCTCAGTGGGAGAGCCTCAGCGGGAGAGCCTCAGCGGGAGAGCCTCAGTGGTAGAAATGCCGCTCGCCGGTGAAGTACATCGTGACGCCGGCCTCGCGCGCGGCGGTGATGACCTCCTCGTCGCGCACCGATCCGCCGGGCTGGATGATCGTCGTGATGCCGGCGTCGAGCAGGATCTGCGGTCCGTCCGCGAACGGGAAGAACGCGTCGGATGCGGCGGTCGAGCCGGCCGCGCGCTCGCCCGCGCGCTCGACCGCGAGACGACACGAGTCGACCCGGTTGACCTGGCCCATGCCGATGCCGACCGTGGCGGAATTGCGCGCCAGCACGATCGCGTTCGACTTGACCGCGCGGCACGTCTTCCACGCGAACGAGAGGTTCTCCAGCTCGCTGTCGGCGGGACGCTCGCCGGTCACGAGCTGCCACGAGTCGACGAGCGACTCGATCTCGCGCGGGAACCGGTCGGCGTCCTGCAGCAGCAGGCCGCCCGAGACCAGGCGCACGTCCATCGGCTCCTGGGTCCAGTCGGCCGGCAGCTGCAGCACCCGCAGGTTCTTCTTGAGCCGGAACACCTCCAGCGCCGCCGGCTCGAAGTCGGGCGCGACGATGACCTCGGTGAAGATGTCGCGCAGGTTCTCCGCCATCTTGAGGGTCACGGTGCGGTTCGCGGCGATCACTCCGCCGAACGCCGACACCGGGTCGCACTCGTGCGCGCGCAGGTGGGCGCTGGCGATCGGGTCGAGCGCGTTGGGGGCCCCCACCGCGATGCCGCACGGGTTGGCGTGCTTGATGATCGCGACCGCCGGCTTGACGAGGTCGAACGCGGCGCGCAGGGCGGCGTCGGCGTCCACGTAGTTGTTGTAGGACATCTCCTTGCCCTGCAGCTGCGTCGCCTGCGCGATCCCGTGGCCGCCGACGCGCGTGTAGATCGCGGCGCGCTGGTGCGAGTTCTCCCCGTAGCGCAGCGTGGCCAGCCGCTCGGCCTTGATCGTGAGATGGGCCGGCAGGTCCTCCTCGGTGAGGGTGCCCTCGCTGAACCAGGTCGCCACCGCCCGGTCGTACGCGGCGGTGTGCGCGAACGCGCGGGCCGCGAGCTCCTTGCGCTGCGTCAGCGTGGTGCCGCCCGCGCCGATCGCGTCGACGATCGCCGGGTAGCTCTCGGGCGAGACCACGATCGCGACGTTCGCGTAGTTCTTCGCCGAGGCGCGCACCATCGCCGGTCCGCCGATGTCGATCTGCTCGACGACCGCGTCGCCGGTGGCGCCGCTGGCGACGGTCTCCACGAACGGGTAGAGGTTCACGACCACGAGCTCGAACGGCGCGATCTCCAGCTCGCCGAGCTGACGCTCGTGGTCCTCGAGGCGCAGGTCGGCCAGCAGGCCCGCGTGCACCCCGGGATGCAGGGTCTTGACCCGCCCGTCGAGCGACTCCGGGAAGCCCGTGACCGCGGAGACGTCGGTGACGGGGTGGCCCGCATCCCGGATGGTCTGCGCGGTCGAGCCGGTCGAGACGATCTCGACGCCGGCACCGGTGAGCGCCTCGGCGAGCCGCAGCAGGTCGGTCTTGTCGCTGACCGAGACCAGCGCGCGCCGGATGGGCACGAGGTCGCGGTCGCGGTAGAGGGACGGGTCGTGGCTGGGCCCTGCCATGGGTCCTCCTCGGGTGGTGGGTGGTTCAGGATGCGGCGGCGAGATCCAGCTCGCCGATCGCGATGCGACGGACGACGTCGATCAGCAGCCGCCGCTCGACGGGCTTGATGCGCTCGTGCAGGCTCGTCTCGTCGTCGCCGGGCTCGACCGCGACGCGCTCCTGCGCGAGGACCGGCCCGGAGTCCACGCCGTCGTCGACGACGATGACGCTCGCGCCGGTCGCGCTCACGCCGGCGGCCAGCGCGTCGCGCACCGCGTGCGCGCCGGGGAACTCGGGCAGGAACGCCGGATGCGTGTTGACCAGGTGCGGCGCCCACGCCGCGACGACGGCCGGCGGCACGAGCCGCATCAGACCGCTGAGCACGACGAGGTCCGGCGTCCAGACCGCCAGCTGCGCGTTCAGCTCGTCGCCCCACGCCTCGCGCTCGGGCGCGCCCCGCCAGGGGACGACGAAGCTCGGGATGCCGAACTCCTCGGCGTGGGCCAGTCCCGCCGCCTCGCGGTCGGCGCCGACGACGACGACGCGGGCGGGGAAGTCGGCGTCCGCCGCGGCCTCCAGCAGCGCGCGGAGGTTGGAGCCGGCGCCGGAGATGAGGACGGCGACCGTGAGCACCCGGTCAGTCTAGTCGCGCGCGCCGCGCCGCCGAGCGCGGGGCGAGCAGCAGGATGGCGGCGCCCACGCCGACCTCGAGCAGCACCGCGAGCGCCACCTCCCAGGCCGCCGGCCCGACGTCGGCGAGCCGGCCGGGGCCGATGGACC
>NZ_JASGEL010000095.1:0-27186 GCF_047606385.1 Microbacterium sp. | reverse complement strand
CGCGTCCGGCGGTCCAGCGGCGCGGCGTCCGCGACACCCGCGTCGATCGCCGCCGCCGCCCGCCGCAGGTGCAGCGCGGCGCTGTCGGCGTGCATCACGGCGTCTGCGAGGCGCACCTGCACCGTCGGCGCGTCCACGGCACGCGCGTAGCTCGTGCCCGCCCAGGGGTGATCGTGTGCGTGCGCGACCGCCCGGCGCGTCGCGCCCTGCGCCAGGCCGACGGCCACGGCGGCGGGGAGGACCGACAGCACGGAGGCCCGCGGCTCCGGATCCGCGGACCGGTCGTCCCACTCGATGTCCTCGTCGGGCACGACGAGATCGTCCGCCAGCACCGTGTCCGATCCCGCCGCCCGCATGCCCGTGGCCGCCCAGGTGCGCCGTCTGACGAGGGAGGCCGCGGGCAGGTACGCCCGTCCGCGACGGACGGGCTCGTCCTCCCCGAGCACGAAGAACACCGTGACGACATCCGCCTGCGCGCTGCCGACGACTCCGGGCCAGCGCCCGGAGAGACGCACTCCGCCGTCCACGGCGACGGCCTGGCGCGTCGGCGTGCCGCTCCCGCTGACGATGACGTCGCGCCCGCCGGCGTAGACGCGGCGGAGGAACGCCGCCGGCATCGTGTCGGCCGCGGCGGCCGCCATCGCGACGGCGAAGGCGGCCGACCCGTCGCTCTCGGCGAGCGCCGCGACCGACGAGACCTGCGCGACGATGTCGAGCCCCGCTCCGCCGAGCTCGGCGGGCACGGCCAGCCGGAACAGCTCGTGGTCGCGGAGCAGGCCGAGGAGCTCGGGCCCGAGCTCCCCCTCGCGCTCCGCGAACGGCACCAACGCCTCCACCTCGGGCGCGAGGTCGCGGATGGCCGCCGCGGAGGCGCTCAGCACGGCTCGAGGCCGTCCGGGTAGTCGAGGCCGCCGGCGGGGATGATGTGCCCGCCGATCGGCCGGCTCACGCTCCGGCCCCAGCCCTCCGGCGCGTGCGCCTTCGCCGTCGCACGCAGGGTGCGCAGATCCAGGGCCGAGACCATGCCGGTGCCGCTGTCGTACTCGCGCCAGGTGAAGACGTAGAGATCGTCGCCGAAGGAGAAGTGGCTGGCCGGGTGGCAGTCCGCGCGGGAGGGCGTGAACAGGGTGTTCACGTTGTGGCTGCAGAACTTCTCCGAGTTGAGGTAGACGTGCTCGTAGAGGTTGTGCGCGCTGTAGCGGTAGAGGTGCCGTTTGCCCACGAGGTCTCGTGTCGGGGCGGGGGCTGCGCCGGTGGGCGTCGTCCCCTCGACCGTGGCGGCCGCGAAGACGTGCAGGACCTCCGGCCCGCGCGACCAGGTCTCACGTGGCTGGATGCGGCGCTGGTGCACGATCAGAGCCCACCCGCCGTTCACGTCGACGATGACGGTCGCGGCGTCGGTCGCCGGCTCGTCGAGATCGAGATCGACGAAGAAGACGCCGTCGCGCAGCTCGACGACGTCGACGGGGGCCTGTCCGGCTCCCGACCAGGTCTCCTCGCCCCCGGCCTGCGTCCACTCCGCACGGCCGCCGTGCTGCCAGGCGACCTCGTGCGCCGTCCACCGGGCGACGCCGTCCGGGAGGAGCTCGATCCCCAGCGTCCCCCCGGCCTGGCCGGCCAGCCCGATCTTCGCGCCGACGAGCGCCGTCGTGCTGGGCAGCCGGTAATCGCTCAACGACTCAGGCGGGAGCGCCTGCGTGGATCGGTTCTCAGCCGTCGTTCGTCCCATGTTCCGGTCCTCCCTGCGCGGACGTCGTCGTCCGCGGCGTCCTCGCCATATTACAGCCACTGTAAACTACTGCTACATCGACTGTAAACATGGCCGGTACCCGCGAGGCCCGCGGGTAGGCTGGCGGAATTCGAGCGCCGACGCTCGCCGGGAGGACGCATGGTGATATCGGAGGAGGCCGCGCCGCGCCGGAGCGCCATGGAGACACGACGCCTCCGGATCGTCGACGCGGCGATGACGCTGTTCTCCGAGCGGGGCTTCGACAACGTGAGCACGGCCGAGGTCGCCGCCGCCGCCGGGGTGACCGAGAAGACCGTCTTCAACCACTTCGGACGCAAGGAGGACATCGTCTTCTACCGGTCGGACTCGATGATCCAGGTGATGGAGCAGACGATCCGCGACCGCCATCAGCATCCCGGCGTCCCGATCATCGAGCTGCTGCGGGAGCTGACGCACCGGCAGATCGACCTGCGCGACAACATCTCCGACGAGCTTCGCAAGTTCACCGCCATCACCGCGGCGAGCCCGACCCTCGAGCGTCGCCGGCTGCTCGCGCTGAACAGCGACGCCGAGCTCGTGAGGGACGCGCTGCTGGAGGAGAAGCCGGAGCTGGGCGCCGGGGGGCTGGCGACCGCGCTGGGGTACATCCTCGCCAGCATCCACTGGGCGACGCTCACCGAGCTCGGCAACGCCGTGACCCGCGGTGTCAGCATCGACGCGGCGTGCGCGACGGCGCACGCCGCGGTGGACCGCGGCTACGAGATCCTCCGGTCCGGGTTCGGGTCGTCGACCATCGAGGACCTCTGAGGCGGGTCCCGCCTCAGAGGTCCCGTCCGCAGGCGCGTCAGTCCTCGAAGATGGCGACCGCCCGCGTCCAGCCCGCCGACGCCCCGCGCACCTTGGCCGGGAAGCAGGCGACCGTGAAGCCGAACGCCGGGATCGCGTCGAGGCCCTGCAGCTTCTCGATCTGGCAGTAGCCGACCTCGGCGCCGGCCTTGTGTCCCTCCCACACGATCGACGGGTCGCCGGTCTCCTCGAACTGCTGCCGGTTGATGCTCACCGGCACGTCCCAGCCCCAGGCGTCCGTCCCCATCACGCGCACGCCCTTGCTCGCGAGGTGCAGCGTGGCCTCGCGGCCGAAGCCGATGCCGGTGTCGATGTAGTCGTCACGCCCGTAAGCCGCCGAGGCGACGGTGTGCGCGAGCACGATGTCCAGGGGCTGCAGCTCGTAGCCGATGCGCTCCAGCTCGGCGTCGATGTCCGCGGGCGTCACCAGGTGCCCGTTGGGCAGGTGCCGCAGGTCGAGCTTGACCCCGGGCTTGAAGAACCACTCCAGCGGCACCTCGTCGATCGTCCAGGACCTCTCGCCGTTGTTCATCGTGGGGTGGTAGTGCCACGGGGCGTCCACGTGCGTGCCGGCGTGCGTCGTGATCGTCACGGTCTCGGCGGCGAGGCCCTGCCCGTCGAGCAGCTGGTCGGGCAGGATGCCGTACATCGCGTACATGTCCTTCAGACCGCCGATGTGGTCCTTGTACTCGATCTTCGGCCGCAGGAACGGCGGGTCGACCGGGATGACGTCGTCCAACGGCATGGACAGGTCTACGAAACGCATGGGGAACTCCTTCGTCAGCGCGTTCCATCCTCTGCGCGCCGCGGATTCCGCGACACCCGCTCGGCGTCATGCATGGCATCGCCGGATCGGATGCGGCGGGGCACGCCCCGCTCAGCGGCGCAGGGCGGCGGGCCAGATCCCGTGGCGGCCGGGGCTGAGGATGCCTCGCGGGTCGACCGCGTCCTTGATCCGCTCCACGAACCGGCGGTACGCGTGATCGCCCCAGCCGTACTGCTCCTGCGCCAGGTCCATGAAGTGCAGGTGCGCGCGGTACTCGCCGTAGCCGATCGCGCCGGCCTCGCGCACGAGCTCCTGCATCGTGCGGTAGGCGCCTGCGGTGGCCTGCTCGTCGTCGATGTCGAACGTGATGCCCGCCACCGAGCACAGCGACCGCTCGTTGACGACGATGAGGTCGGCCGTGTGGTCGAGGCCGCCCTGCTCGAACCGCGCCTTCAGCCACATCTGCAGGTCGTACACCTGCCGGCCGCTCAGCGGCGCCACCGGGGCGAAGCTCATGTGGCCGCCGTGCTCGCCGCCGCGCCAGCCGGCCATGGTGTTCCAGTCGAGGTTCGGCACGCCCGCGTACACGCGATCGCTCGGGTCCGGCAGCGACGCCCATTCCTCCGGACCCGTCGTGGTGTGCCGGATCCGCACGTCGGGGATCGCGCCGAACGCGTCGAGCGCCTTGCGCAGGTTGTGCTCGTTCACGGCCCGGTCGCCGTACAGCGCGAACCGCAGGTGCCAGCGCCCGATCCCGATCGTCGCCGCGATCTCGTCGATGACGGCATCCGGGATCACCCCCTCCGCCGGCTCGTACCAGTGCGCGCGGGGCGCGATCGTCGACGCGATCAGCAGGGTGTTCAGGATGCAGGGGACGCCGTCGATCGTGCCGTCCAGGCGCAGGCGGCGGAGGATGTCCACGAGCGGGATGAGGTCCTCGTCCCGCGCGACGTCGACGTGCACGTGGGTGATGACCTCGGGCTTGGGCATGAGCCACAGCCCGAGCTTGGTGACCACGCCGAGGTTGCCCTGGAAGAACAGCGGCTCGATCGTCGGGCCGAGGCTGCGCGGGTAGAGGTTCCAGCTGGCGTTGTCCGCCATCGCGCCCATGCCGGTGCGCAGCAGCTCGCCGTCGGCGGTGACGACCTCGAGCCCGCAGATGTTGCGCCAGCCCTTGCCGTACGGCAGGTAGGTGAGGCCGTTGTCCTGCTGGTTGCCGCCCATCGAGCCCCAGCCGAGGTCGGGGACGCTGACCATGAGGCCGGCGTCCGCCGCCTCGATGGCGTCGTAGATGTCCTGGAAGCTCGCGCCCGGCTCGATGAGCGCGACGCCGAGGTCCGGGTCGAGCTCGAGCACGCGGTTCATGCGACGGAAGTTGATCGTGATGCCGCCGGACAGCCGCGGCGCCGCTCCCCCGTACCCGTTGTTGCGCCCCTGCCCCTGCGCCCACACCGGGACGCCGTGGGCGCCGGCGATGCGCACGATCTCCTGCACGTCCGCCGTGGAGCCGGGCTGCGCGACGCCGGCGGTGGCGAACGCGTCCCACTCGATGGGCTGGAAGGGGTCGCGGAACTCGCCGCCGTCGCCGATGACGACGTGCGCGTCGCCGATGGCGGCGGCGATCTCCGCGAGGGCCGCGGCGACCGCGGTCGGCTCGGCATCCGTCTCGCGCGCCGGGATGAAGTCGGGGGTGATGGTCATCGTTGCTCTCCTTCGAACGGTGGCTCAGGCGGGGTTCCGGCCGACGAAGAACTCGCGGAACGGGTCCATGCTCGGCTCGAACCCGGAGTCGATGAGCCCCTTGCGCAGGGTGTTCATCTGCGGGTCGTGGATGCGCTGGGTGGGGGAGCGCAGCGGGCCGCCGTTGTAGCCGCGCAGCCACCCCTGGAACTTCCACGCCTGCCGGTCGATGAAGAAGCCGCCGTGCAGCTGCGCCGCCACGGCTCCCTTCGCCTTGCGCGCCGGATGCATCTGCCAGTAGAGGTCGGTGACCTCGTCGAACCTCTCCTCGCGCAGCAGCTCCATCGCGTGCGGGATGGTCGGGCCCCAGAACTCGTGGTCGCTGGTGGCCGACAGCTGGATCGGGAACAGCTGGCCGAGGGTCAGCAGGTCGCCCTCGATCGGGCAGGAGATCACGACCTCGTCGCCGAATCTCCGGTACGCCTCGATCATCCCCATGATGCTCGGCGCCCCGCCCTCGGCCTTGATCACGGCGATGTTGGGGATCTCGTCCAGCATCCGGCGGATGAGGCGCGCCGGGATGTCGGAGGGGTGGATACGCGAGCTGAAGCCCCACAGGAACATGGGGAAGACGATCACCGCGAGGTTCGTCGCGTCGCAGACCGCCTTCGTGTAGTCGAGGATCTCCTGCTCCGACTCCGGGTAGAAGTTCGGCGGGTAGCTCAGCAGCACGAGCTCCGCGCCTGCGGCCTCCGCGCCCCTGACCGCCTGGATGTTCTGCTCCAGGCCGCTCCAGCTCGCGTGGTGGGTGACGACGAGGTCGCTGCCCGCCTCGTCGCGCACGATCTCCAGGAACTGGAGGTACTCGGGCAGCGTGATGCTGATCTCGGAGACGCCCAGCGTGCCGATGAAGCCGTGCTCCTTGGCCAGGCGGACGTCGTGGCGGATGCCGGCCTCGTTCAGCGTCTCCAGCGAGCGGGTGAACGACGGGATCGTGCAGTTGACGGCACCGACGAGCCGTTCACGAGCCCAGTCGCGCGCCTCGGCCCTGGTGTATCCGGCCATGTTCTTCTCCTTCGCGGGCCTACTTGCGGATGGTGAGGATGCCGGCCGGCAGGGGCGTTCCGCGCCCCTGCTCGACGGCACGCAGGTACAGCTGCTCGGCCAGCACGATGTCCTGGAAGCCGCTGCCGGTGGACTTGTAGATGGCGATCCCGGTCTCCGGCCGGCGGGCGCCGCCGCCCAGCAGATCGTGCAGCGACACGGTGATCGCCTCCGGCTCGTGGCCGGCGGCGCGGGCCGCGATCATGTCGCCCGAGTCGTGCAGCACCTCCGCCGGGGCGTCGGCCACGACGATCGCGGCGCGGCCGACGAGGGCCGGGTCCAGTTCGATCTGCGTACGCGTGGTCGAGCCGACGGAGACGACGGTCGCGTTCTCGTCGACCCAGTCGGCGCGCAGCGTCGGGGTCTCGTCGCGCGACCGGGCCGCGCACAGCACGAGACCGGCGCCGCGGACAGCCTCCTCCCCCGCCACGACCGGCGTGACCGGGATGCCGAGCTCGGCGGCCAGCTCGTCGGCGAACCGTTCGCGGTTGGCCGCGGTGGGACTGGTCACCCGCACCGCCTCGATACGAGCGACCCGCGCGGCGGCGCGGAGCTGCGCTCGGGCCTCGAAGCCGCTGCCGACCACCGCGGCCGTCACCGACCGGTCGGGCAGGAGCGCCGTGAGCGCGGCGGCCGCGGTCGCCGCCGTCCGCAGGCCGGTGATGCGGTTGCCGTCGATGAGCGCGGCCAGTCGCGAGTCGTTCTGGTCGAACAGCGTGATCAGGTAGCCGGCCAGGCCGGCGCGCAGGGACGCGGCGATCGTCTTCGACCCGGCGAACCGGCCTCCGGCCGGGGCCGAGACCATGACCCGCTGCCAGCCGCCGTCCGTCACGGCCACGGCCCGCTCCGGCGTGCGGGCCGGCTCATCGGGCCGGGAGTACGCGGCGCGCAGCGCGGCGATCGCGCCGTCCCAGTCCGCGAGCGCCGCGACGTCCTCGTCGGTGAGCAGCAGCGTCGGCGGATCGGCGTGGAACCCGTCGTCGGTCATCGTCGCACCTGCATGCCCTGCTCGCGCAGCACGTCGGCGAGGATGCCATCGCCCACCGCGCGCTCGCCGCGCATGGCCAGGTACGACTCCAGCAGGTGCTGCCGGGTGGCCTCCGCCGCTGCGGCGGCATCGCGCCGGCGGCACGCGTCGAGGATGACCCGGTGGTAGGCCTCGGCGAACGGGGCGCGCACGTCGAAGTGCAGCCGCAGGCGGTCGGCCTCCGCGCCGAGCGACGAGATCAGCCGCTCCAGCACCGGGCTGTCCGCCGCGGCGTAGAGCACGCCGTGGAAGGCGCGGTTCACGTCGTTGAAGACGCCCTGCGAGAAGTCGGCGTCCCCGCTGCGCGCGTCGAGCTCGTCGAGCAGCCCGGTCATGCGCTGCACGTCGGCATCCGTCAGCCGCGGCGTGCCGAGCAGCGCGGCGCGGCCCTCCAGATCGATGCGCAGGGCGGTCACCTCCTCCAGGCGTCCGACGTCGACGCCCGCGACCACCGTGCCGCGATAGGGCTGACGCACGACGAGCCCCTGGGTCTCGAGCTGCAGGATGGCCTCGCGCACCGGGGTGCGGGAGATGCCGAGCTCGGCGGCGAGGGTCGCGACGTCGATGCGGCTGCCGGCGGCGAGGTCCCCCGTCACGATCCGCTCGCGCAGGATCGTCACGACCTCGTCGGTCATCCGGCGCGGGGTGAGTTGTGCCATGGACAACAAATATCCAATATCCGACATCCGATCGACCCCCGCGGGACCATGGCAGCTATCGCCCGGACGGATGGACGACGTCCAGGATCTCGCCGTACGCTCGCCACGTCGGCGCATGTCCGCGCGCCGGCAGGCAAGGGAGCAACGCATGGCCATCGCGACGATCAATCCGTTCACCGGGCAGACCGAGCAGGAGTTCGAGCCGCACGACGACGCCGAGGTCGAGCGCCGCATCGCGGCCGCGCAGGCCGCGTTCGAGACGCTGCGATCGACGACGTTCGCCCAGCGCGCCGAATGGATGCGCGAGGCCGCGCGCCTCCTCGAGGAGGACGTCGAGCCGCTCGCGCGCCTGATCACGATCGAGATGGGCCGGCCCATCAAGGCGGCGCGCGCCGAGGTGCTCAAGTGCGCCAAGGGACTGCGCTACTACGCCGACCACGCCGAGGAGTTCCTCGCGCCCGAGGAGCTGGCCGACCCGTCGACGGTCGGCGCCTCCGCCGCCGGCACGGTCTACGCGCCGATCGGCGTCGTGCTCGCCGTCATGCCGTGGAACTACCCGCTGTGGCAGGTGCTGCGCTTCGCCGGGCCCGCCCTCATGGCCGGCAACACGGGCCTGCTCAAGCACGCCTCGAACGTGCCGCAGGCGGCGCTGTACCTCGACACCCTGTTCGAGCGCGCCGGCTTCCCGGAAGGCGCGTTCGGCACCCTCCTGATCCCCGCCGCACGCGTCGAGGCGGTGCTGCGCGACCCGCGCGTGAAGGCGGCGACGCTCACCGGCTCCGAGCCGGCCGGCCGTTCGCTGGCCTCGATCGCCGGCTCCGAGGTCAAGCACGTCGTGCTCGAGCTCGGCGGCTCCGACCCCTTCGTCGTGCTGCCCAGCGCCGACGTCGAGAAGGCCGCGGCCGTCGCGGCGTACGCCCGCAACCAGAACAACGGGCAGTCGTGCATCGCCGCGAAGCGCTTCATCGTCCACACCGACGTGTACGACGAGTTCACCCGGCTGTTCGCGGAGAAGGTCGCGGCGCTGGCCGTCGGCGATCCGCTCGACGAGTCGACCGACATCGGGCCGATCGCGACCGAGTCGGGCCGCGACGAGTTGGAGGCCCAGGTCGCGGATGCCGTCGCCAAGGGCGCGACGGCGGTCGTCGGCGGCTTCGTCCCCGACCGCGACGGCTGGTTCTACCAGCCGACCGTGCTCACCGACGTCACCCCCGAGATGCGACTGCACCTCGAGGAGGCGTTCGGTCCGGTCGCGACGGTGTACCGCGCCGCCGACCGCGAGGAGGCCCTGCGCATCGCGAACGTCACCACCTTCGGGCTGTCATCGGCGGTGTGGACCACGGATGCCGAGGAGCAGGAGTGGTTCATCCGGAACCTCGACGCCGGTGCCGTGTTCATCAACGGCATGACCGCGTCGTACCCGGAGCTGCCGTTCGGCGGTGTGAAGGACTCCGGCGTCGGCCGTGAGCTGGCCGCTGCCGGCATCCGCGAGTTCTGCAACCTGAAGACGGTGTGGCGCGGCTGACCCCCGCCCCGCGCAGCAACGGCGTCAGGGCAGGACGACGATCTTGCCGGGGGCGTGCGAGCCGTCCACGGCGGTGAAGGCCGCGACCACCTCGTCGAGCGGATAGGTCGCGGCGACGGGGAACACGAGCCGGCCGGCGACGACGTCGTCGGCGAGCTCGAGGAGGTTCTCCGGGGTGCGGGCGGCACGCTCGGCGTTGTGGACGCCGAGCTCGTCGACCGCCGCATAGGCGGCGATCGCGACCATCCGGTCGGCCGGGACGCCCAGCTGCACGCCGGCGTCCAACGCGTCCCGTCCGTGCGCGTCGATGACCGCGGTGACCTGGCCGAGCCCGGCCACGCGGTCGGCCAGGCCCTCGCCATAGGTCACCGGCTCCACGCCGACCGAGCGCAGCAGCTCGTGGTTGCGCTCGCTCGCCGTGCCGATCACCCGTGCGCCCGTCGCGACGGCGAGCTGCGCGGCGACGAAGCCCACGCCGCCGGCGGCACCGCCGACGAGCACCGTGTCGTCCTCGCCGATCGGGATCGTCGCCAAGCAGGAGACCGCGGTGAGCCCGGCGACCCACATGCCGCCGGCGACCTCGACCGGAAGGGCCTCGGGGCGCTTCGCGAGCTCGGACGCGGACGCCACGACACGCTCGGCGATCGCGCCGCCGGCCCGGCCGAAGACCTCGTCGCCGACCTGGATGGCGGTGCCGTCGCCGTACACGGAGCCGTCTCCGACCGCCGCCACGGTGCCGGCGACGTCGCCGCCGATGCGGCGCGGGAACGGGGCGTCGGACGGGATGAAGCCCGCCCGCATCTTGCTGTCGAACGGGTTCAGCCCCGCGGCCCGCACGCGCAGGAGGACGTGTCCCGGCTGCGGCTGGACGTCGGCGACCTCGCCGACGTAGAGGACCTCGGGCCCTCCGGTCCGGTCGTACAGGGCGGCGCGGCTCATGCGGTTCTCCTCGCGGTTCTCGGCTGTGGTGGGGACGTCAATCGTTATCGTACGAGCGGTGGATCTGCTCGGGCTCGAGCTGGACCGCCCATCCCTCGATGGTGCCCGCGTTCTCGTACTCCTCGATCTGCAGGATCTGACGTCCGCGTTCGACGGTCTGCTCCATCGCCGCGGTGACGAAGGCGTAGACGTTCAGCCACGCCGACTCCTCGTAGGCGATGCCCTCGAGCACCAGGACGTTGGCGTCGACCACGGCGCGCGCGTTCATCGCGGCCCGCGGCGAGGTGGTGGTGACGGCGCGGGCGCCGTTGACCTTGTTCGCGGCGACGACGCCGGCCAGGGCCTCTTCGACGACCAGGACGCCGAAGGCGTCGACGCCGGCATCCTGGTCGGTGACGACGAGCTGGCCGACCCGGACCGCGTAGACCGGGTAGTCGTCGCCCGGGTCGGGCTCGTCCGCGCCGTGCCATTGCGCGTCGAAACCGGCGGCGAGCGCGCGCTCGTACAGGTCGCGCCCGAGCTCGTGGCCGCCGTGGTCGGCGGCGAAGTGGATGCGGGTCATCTGCGAACCTTTCTCAGGGGCGGAAGCGGTCACACCGGCGGGGCGACGAACAGGCCCTTGTCGATGTCGTTGAACGACTCCCGGGCCACCAGCTCGCTCATCTCCTGCGCGGTGCCCCACTGGTCCTGGGTCGAGAGGTGGCTGATGTCGTGCCGGTGCGCCTCCCACGAGTCGTCGTCGACGATCGCGAGCTCGGTCGTGTACTCGATCGTGTTGCCGGCCGGGTCGAGGAAGTAGGCGAACGTGTTGTCGCCGGCGTTGTGGCGGCCGGGACCCCAGATCATGCGGGTGCCGGCGCGGAGGATCTTGCCCGATCCCCGCATCCACTCCTCGATGCCGCGCATCTCGAACGACAGGTGGTGCAGCGAGTGGTGCGGGCCCACCGCGATCGCGATCGAGTGGTGGTTGGCGTTGCAGCGCATGAAGTGCATCATGTCGACGCCGTCGGGGCGCACCAGCGAGTCGGAGATCGTGAAGTCGAGGTGGTCGATGTACCACTGCGCGGTCGTGTTGAGGTCGGCGGAGTTGAAGACCATGTGCGACAGCTTCGAGGGGATCGGCTCGCGCTCGCGGATCTTGCGCGCCTCGCGCGTCTGGTAGCCGGTCGCGAACTCGAGGACGCGCCCGTCGCCGTCGAACACGCGGAACCCGTAGCCGCCGCTGAAGCCGGTCAGCTCCTGCGGCTCGTGCACGAACTGCACGTCCTCCGCGTGGAGCTTGGCGGCCAGGGCGTCAACGTCGGCGCGGTTGCGGACGCCGAACCCGGCGAGGTCGACGCGCTTGTCGTCGCGACGCAGCCGCAGGATGAACGGCTCCGTCGAGCCCTCCGCGGCCAGGTAGCTGAGGCCGTCCTCGGCATGGACCTCGGTCAGCCCCCAGTGGTTCACGAAGAAGTCGCGCTCCACCTCGAAGTTGGGGACGGCGAGCGCGCCGTAGCGCAGATGGGACACGAGCCGGTCAGTCATCATCGACCTTTCTTGCTGACGACGGAACGCATGGTATGCGATCCCCCGAGAGTAAACGCCGCGGTGCCGGACGGCCATGCTCCGCCCGGATACCATGCATCTGTGGGCAGCGGCGACCCGGATCTCAACCTCCTGGTGGCGCTGCGCGCGCTCCTGGAGGAGGCGAACGTCACGCATGCCGGCGAGCGCATCGGGCTGGGGCAGTCGACGATGTCGTCGGCGCTGGCCCGCCTGCGCTCCCAGTTCCAGGACGAGCTGCTGGTGCGCATCGGCCGGGACTACGAGCTGACGCCCCTCGCCCGGCAGCTCCTGCCGCAGGTCCAGCTCGCCCTGCCGCTGATCGCGCAGGCGCTCGGACAGGAGGAGGCGTTCGAGCCCGCCACCAGCAGACGCCGCTTCACCCTGCAGCTGACCGACTACTCCGCGATGGAGCTGCGGCCGCTGTTCGCGCTCGCGAACGAGCTGGCCCCCGGCGTCCGCTTCGACTTCCTCCGCCTGCCGGTCGAGCCGACGGATGCCGACCGCGACCTGCTCGCGAACGACTTCGTCGTGCTGACACCGGGAACGGGCATCGAGGTCGACAGCATCCCGCTGCTGCATGACGAGTACGTCGTCATCGCCGACCGCGACAACCCCGTCGTCGCCGGCGGCGAGATCTCCCTCGACGACTTCCTGGCGAGCCCGTTCATCCGCTGGGAGTTCGGTCGTACGCACATGACGCCCGCGGAGCGCCGCATGCGCGAGCTGGACCTCCACCCGCGGGTGCGCGTGACGGCGGGCACCATGCTGGCGGTGCCGCTGATCGTGGGCGGCACGGATCTCATCGGGGTCGTGCCCAGGCGGCTGATCGCGCAGGGGGGCGCGTCCACGCACACGGTCACCGTGCCCACGCCCTTCCCGACCATCGAGCTGATCCTGCGGCTGTGGTGGCATCCCGCCCATGCGCACGACCCTGCGCACGCGTGGTTCCGCGATCTCGCGGCCCGGGCGGTGTCCTCGGGGCTGCTCCCCGCTTGATAGCGCGATAGCTGGCATCGCGAACGGCCAGTGGCGGCATTCCTCGCGCGGCCATAGCGTCAAGCGGTGGGTGCGAGGACGCATCGTGTAAGCAGAAGCAGGGGACGAGGATGTCGATTCGGAACGTACTCATCGTCGGCGGCGGTTTCACCGGGCTGACGGCGGCGATCGCGCTCGCGCAGCGCGGGGTGGAGCACATCACCCTCGTCGACCGCGCGCAGGCCTGGGCCCGCGTCGGCCACGGGCTGACGATCCAGGGCAACGCGTTGCGGGTGTTCAAGGAGCTGGGCGTCATCGACGAGGTGCTCGCGGTGGGTCAGGCCGAGAACGCCGTCACCCTCTACTTCGCCGACGGCCGCGTCATGGCGGAGATGCCGACGCCGCGCACCGGCGGCGACGACCTGCCGGCCACGATCGGGGCGCTCCGTCCCGATCTGCACGAGATCCTGGTCGCCAAGGCGGAGTCGCTGGGCGTTCAGATCCGGCTCGGCACGGAGCTGGTCTCCTACGAGAACCACGAGGACTCCGCGACGTCGGTGCTCTCCGACGGCACGACCGAGACGTGGGACGCGATCATCATCGCCGAGGGCATCAAGTCGCCCACCCGCCCGAAGCTCGGCATCACCGAGGACCGGGCCCCCAGCGGTCTGGGCATCTGGCGCGCGGTGACCTCGCGCCTGCCGGAGATGACCGGCGGCATCGCCTACCCCTTCGACGACAGCGGCGCCTACAAGGTGGGCTACACCCCGGTCAGCGCCGACCAGTGCTACGTCTTCGTGCTCTGCCCGCCGCAGCGGATCGACAACGGGCTCGAGGGCTGGCAGGAGGTCAAGCGGCTGATGGCGAACTTCCACGGCCAGTTCGACTACCTGCGCGAGTCGATCGGCCCGGACACGTTCCTGAACTTCCAGGAGATCGAGTGGATCTTCGTCGAGGGCCCGTGGCATCAGGGCCGGGTCGTCGCGCTCGGCGAGGTCGTGCACGCGGTGCCGCCGCTGATCGCGCAGGGCGCGGCGCAGTGCGTCGAGGACTCGCTGCTGTTCGCCGAGTACGTGACGGCCGAGGGCGACTGGGAGACGCAGCTGGCGGAGTTCTACGCCCGCCGCATCCCCCGCATCAAGGGGGTCGTCGACGCCTCGCTGCAGCTCGCCGACTGGGAGCTGCACCCCGGCACCCCGGATGCCGATCCCGGTCGAGTGATGGGCCAGGCCCTCGCAGCGCTGGTGCCGGCGCCGTGAGCGAGCCGGAATCGCTTTCGGTGCCCCGCCGCGTGGTGACGGGACACAACGCGGACGGCGTCTCGGTGGTCGTCTCGGACGGCCTCGTGCCGGTGCACCGGTTCATGCCGCAGGACGGTGTCGGCTTCTACGAGGTGTGGCAGACCGAGGGCGCTCCCGCCCCGATCGTGCCGGACGAGGGCGACCCCACCGTGGGCTCGATCCGCGTGCCTCCGCCCGTGCGCGGCACCAAGATCCGCATCAACGAGTTCTTCCCCGGCCATGTCGGCCCCCAGGGCCGTCAGTCCCCCGTGCACCGCACCCAGTCGGTGGACTACGGCATCGTGCTGGAGGGCGAGATCGTGCTGATCCTCGACGACAGCGAGGTGACGCTGAAGGCGGGCGACATCGCGATCCAGCGGGGCACGGATCACGCCTGGGCCAACCGGACCGATCAGGTGTGCCGGATGGCCTTCATCCTCATCGACGGCGAGTTCACCCAGGAGCTGCTCGACGTGCTCCCCGAGGACGTCCACGCCGCGCTCATGACCCATGGGCCGCACGACGGCCCCGGCGGCGCACACGCCGAGAACGGAGCATCCGAATAATGCATGTCGACCACGTCGGACTCTCGGTCGCAGACCTGGACGCGCAGACCGCCTGGTACCGGCGCGCATTCGGGTTCGACACCGCCAACCCGTTCGAGATCCCCCCGGTGGGGCTGCGCGGGGTGTTCCTGCTCGGACCCGACGACATCTCGATCGAGCTGCTGGAGCGGAAGGGCTCGACCCACCCCGAGCCCGGCAAGAACCCGCCCGACGCGCTGCTGCAGCAGGGCTGGGCGCACCTGTGCCTGCGGGTGGAGGACGTCGACGCCACCTTCGCGCACCTGGTCGAGATCGGTGCCGGAGTCATCACGCAGCCCGGCCCGGCCCCCGAGCCGGGCGTGCGCTATGCGTTCCTCACCGACCCGGAGGGCAACTTCATCGAGCTGCTCGACCGCGAAGGGCCGGTCTCCGCATGAGCATGTCCCACTTCCGCGCGGTTGATGTCCCACTTTCGCGCGGTATGACCCCCATTTACCGCGCCGAACTGGGACATGGCCCGAGAGAGGTCGCGGCATGAGCGAGGTACGACTGCCGGGTCTTTCCGGCAACCTGTTCGTGGTCACCGGCGCGGCCGGCGGCCAGGGCGCGAAGGAGGCGCTGCTGCTGGCGGCGAACGGGGCGGACGTCGTCGCCGCCGACGTGCGCGACGAGGCCCCCGAGCTGCTCGCCGCCGCGGCGAACCTGCCGGGCAGCGTGACCTACCGCCGCCTCGACGTCACCGACGAGGACGGCTGGCAGGCGCTCGCGGACTCCCTCGACGGCCGCGCCGTGAAGGGTCTGGTCAACAACGCCGGCGTCACCCAGCGCACCCGCATCGGCCAGGTCGTGCGGGCCGACTGGGACCGCGTGCTCGCCATCAACGTCACCGGTGCCATGCTCGGCATCCAGGCGCTGCTTCCGCTCCTGGGCGAGGGCTCCTCGATCGTGAACATCGGCTCGGCGGCCGGCGTGACCGGCCATTACACGGCGGCGTACACGACCAGCAAGTGGGCGATCCGCGGTCTCACCCACACCTGCGCGACCGAGCTCGGCCCCCGCGGCATCCGCGTCAACATCGTGCACCCCGGCTACATCCGCACCGAGATGACGGCGAACGCGCCGGCCGCGTTCCTCGACGCCAACATCGCCGTCGCTCCGCTGCATCGCGGCGGCGAGGCGGAAGAGGTCGCGAACGTGGTCGTCTTCCTGCTCTCGGATGCCGCGTCGTACGTCACCGGCGCCGAGATCGGCGTCGACGGCGGCCAGCTTCTCTCGGGCGTCGCGACGTTCCTGTCCGACGCCGTCCGTTCCGAGACCTCCTGAGGAGATCCCATGTACATGTACTTCCCCACCAACTACGTCTGGAGCATGTCCGTCGTCGCGACCCTCAACAACGGCGGTCTCATCGACGACGTCGACAAGGCGTCGCGTCCGGTGCTGGAGGCGTCCGAGCACGGCGACGACGTGGGCACCGAGCTGCTGTACGGATCCTGGCAGGCCGTCGCCGACCGGCTCCTCGCGGCCGCCGAGGCCGACGAGGCGCGGGGGTGGAAGAAGGGCGCGGCCGACAAGTACTACCGCGCCGCGCTGTACACGTCGCAGGCCGAGCGCCTGCAGTCGCCCAAGTGGGAGGGCCGCAAGGCCGCCTACCAGAAGTCGATCGACCTCCTGCTCACGCACGTCCGGCTCGGCGACGTGCCGCTGACGACCGTCGACATCCCCTACCACGGCGACGACGCGCCGGAGGGCTCGGCGCTGCCGGGCTACTTCTACCACGCGCCCGGCGAGGGCCCCCATCCGCTCATCGTGATGTGGAACGGCCTCGACTCCACCAAGGAGATGATGTACACCTCCGGGTTCCCGCAGCAGCTCGCGGCGCGCGGCATCTCGACGCTCATGATGGACCCGCCCGGATCGGGCGAGGCGCTGCGCATGCGCGACCTGCGCGCCCGCTACGACACCGAGGTGTGGGCGGCATCCACCCTGGACTGGATCGAGGAGAACGCCGCGGACCTCGGCGTCGACACCGCGAAGATCGGCCTGGTCGGATGGTCGCTGGGCGGCTACTACGTGCCGCGTGCCGCCGCGTTCGAGAAGCGCATCGCGCTGGCGGTCGCCTGGGGCGCCAACTACGACTGGGCGGCCGTGCAGGAGGCCCGGCGCAACCGCGAGGGCGAGAACCCGGTGCCGCACTACTGGGACCACGTCTACTGGGTCTTCGGCGCCACGGATGCCGACGACTTCCTCGCGAAGACCAAGGACATGCGCCTGGAGGGCGTCGTCGAGAAGATCACGGTGCCGTTCCTCGTGACGCATGGCGAGGGCGACCGCCAGATCCCGGTGAGGTACGCCCACGACGAGTACGAGGCGGCCGTGAACTCCCCCAAGCGCGAGCTGCGCATCTTCACGCAGGAGGAGGGCGGCGCGGAGCACATCGGCCTGGACAACATGCCGTACGTCGGCGAGTTCACCGCCGACTGGATCGCCGAGACCTTCGCCGAGATCGGCTGACGCCCGGCGTCCACAGACCCGCCGGGCCCGACGCACTTCGTCGGGCCCGGCGCACCACTTCCGCGAGGAACCGTGCCCCGCTTCGTCGATCCCGACGCCCTCCTCGCGCCGCCGGGTCCGTACTCGCAGGTCGTGCGGGCCGGGCAGCTCGCGTTCGTCTCCGGCCAGGTCGGCGCCGACGCCGACGGGACGCTGGTCGGACCGGGGATCGCAGCGCAGTGCACGCAGGCGCTCGCGAACGTCGGGGTCGCACTCGAGGCGGTGGGGCTGGGCCTCGGCCACGTCGTCAAGCTGACGATCTTCGTGGCCTCCGCCGACGACCTCGAGGAGCTCGTGCCGCACATGGACGAGCTGTTTCCCCGCCTGTTCCCGGCCGGATTCCCCGCCAGCTCGCTCGTCATCGTGCAGCGGCTGTTCGGACCCGACCTGCGCATCGAGATCGAAGCCGTCGCGCACGAGTGACGCGCCCGAGCACCGGGGAGAGCAGATGACAGAACTCGACCACGTCGGCCTGTCGGTCGGCGACCTCGACGCGCAGAGCGTCTGGTACGCGCAGGCGCTCGGGCTGACCGCGCTGCCGCCGCTGGCGAACCCGGCGCTGGGCGTCCGCACGCAGTATCTGGTGGACGCCGACGGCTGGGCCCTCGAGCTGCTCGAGCGCGCGGGCTCCGCACCCGGGCTGCAGGCGACGAGCCCGTCCGACGCGATCCTCACCCGCGGCTACGGGCACATCTGCCTGCGCGTGGCCGACGTCGACGCCGCATACGGACGTCTGCTCGACGCGGGTGCCGCCCCGATCGCGCCGCCCGGCGCTTCGCCCATGTCAGGCCTTCGTCTCGCGTTCGTCGCCGACCCGGAGGGCAACCTGATCGAGCTGCTGGCCCGGCCGGAGCCGCTCGCCTGAGCGCTCGCGCGGGGGCCCCGATCGCCGAAATCGGGCGGCTCGGACACGTCTCTCCAGGTGTTCACCTTCTGAACCGCCCCGCGACTCAGAAGGTGAACACCTGGACAGGCATGCGTCCGCGGCGGCGGTATCGTTCGGCAGGCACGTCACCATCCGATCGTGACGAACTCCCGCGAATGCGCAGGACGATCGATCTCGTCGAGCATCGCTCGTGCGCAGTCCCCGTAAGAGATCTGGCTCACGTCGAAGAACCGCCAGGACGAGTCATCCGTCGTGACCAGCTGCTCGTCGGTGCGGGTGCGATAGGTTCCACGATCGGCCAGGTGCACCTGCATCCGGGCGGCCGGCACGAACGTCACCCAGTCGGGCCGGGTCTCGCCGCGATAGACGTCCCAGGCGGCGTGGACGCTCTGGTAGAAGTGCCGCGTCGTCTCCTGGAAATAGTCGGTGTCGACGAGGTGGATGCCGTGGGCGGTGAGCGCCCCGGCGCTGCCCACCAGACCGATGAGACGCGGGACTCCCGCGTCTCGTGCCGCGCCGAAGACTCGCCGCACCTGTTCCGGATAGTCTTCCGGGTGCTGCAGGCTGGGCGGGAAGACCAGGACCACGGCGTCCACGCCCGCGAACTCCCGAACGAGGGTCTCGTGGTCGTCGTCGGAGGCGTCGACCGCGCGAGCCCGCGCATCTGGCGTCGACCGGGTGATCGTGCGAGAGAGCGCCGTGACGCCCATGTCGCGGTCGAGCGCCTGTCCGACGAGGGCGCGTCCCAGGTTCCCGCTGGCCCCGATGACGGCGATGCGCGTCATGCGTATGCCGCCGTGAGCAGCACCCGTGAGTGCGCCGGGTGCTCGATCTCGTCCACGAGCAGCACCGTGAAGTCCTCCATCGACATCCGGCTCGTCTCGGCGAACGCTCCGGATGCGCCCGCCGAGGTCACGAGGGTGCCGACAGCGACACGCCACGCCCCGGTGTCCTCGCCGTAGGGGAAGAGGTCGGCGGGCGGGGCGACGACGAGCCAGTCGAGGTCGACCACGGCGGAGAACAGATCCCGTTGCGCCACGAAGACCTCCTCGAGTTCGCGGAAATAGGGGTTCGGCGGGTCGGCCTGGAGCATCGGCCGGCCGTCCGGCGCATCCAGCGCCTTGTAGTTGCCGACGGCGACCAGGCGACCGACACCGCCGGTACGGCATGCCGCGATGACGGCTCGGCTCTGACCGAGGTACGCCTGCGGATCCTCCCTCGTCGGCGCGGTGGCCAACACGACGACGTTCGCACCGGCGACGGTGTCGGCCATCGCCTCGGCGTCGCTCGCGTCGGCGACGACGGTGCGGAGCGGCAGTCCGCCCAGGACGTCCCGCTGCCTGCTCGCACGGCGGTTGACGCCGGTCACCGCGTGGCCGTGTGCCACGAGGCGCGCCACGACGCGCTTGCCGATCCGCCCGGTCGCGCCGACGACCACGATACGCCGCGGCGCCGCGGCGTCACGCTCAGCCATCGCTCTGAGCGACCCGGGCGCCGGTGATCCAGCCGACGATCGCGTCGTTGTCCGTGTCGGCGGTCGCGACCTCGGCCACCTTCCTGCCCCGGTTGAGCACCGCCATCCGATCCGCGCATTCGAAAGCGAGCGGCAGGTCGTGAGTGACGAGGACGATCGCCACGCCCTGTTCGTTGAGGTTCTCGATGAGCCGTCGCACCATCAGCTTCTGCTCATACCCGAGCGCCGCAGTCGGTTCGTCCATCAGCAGTACACCGCCGCGTTCCCCGGCCACCCGTACTGCTGCTCGAGCCAGTGCGATCCCCTGCCGCTGACCCCCTGACAGCATCTCCACCGGGCGCGTCAACGAGGAGATCTTCACGCCGAGTCGCGCGACCTCTTCGCTCGCCTGGACGCGCATGCGGCGCTTGTCGACGAAGCCCAGCCATCCGAGCGGGCCGCGCCGGAGCGGCTCACGCCCCAGGGTCAGGTTGACGGACGCGTCGAGCGCGTCCACCAGCGCGAGATCCTGATAGACCATCTCGATGCCGGCGCGGACGGCATCCGCCGGCGAATGGAACTCCACGCGGTCGCCCCCGACACGGATCTCGCCGCCCGACGGACGATGCGCGCCCGACATCACCTTCAGGAGGGTCGACTTGCCTGCGCCATTGTCACCGAGCAGCGCGACCGTCTGTCCACTCTCGACCCGAAGGCTCACGCCGTCGAGAGCCCGCACGAATCCGTAGTGGACGCTGATCTGCCGCAGGTCGAGTGCCGGGGCGGTCACTTCGCCATCACCGCCTTGACGCGACCGCCGCGCTGTGCGACCACCCGCTGCGAGATGGCTCGAGAGAGCAGCAGCTGCGCGGCGAGGGCGCCGACGAGCAGGAGCCCGGTGATCACCGTGGTCCAGTACGGCTGCACGTTCTTGATGACCAGGACGCTGGAGATCGAGGCGATGATCAGAGCACCGATCAGCACCTTCGGAAGGCTGCCACGACCGCCGGCGAGGGACACGCCCGACAGCGCCACGGCCGTGAGCCCGGTGAACAGGACGCTCGACCCGGCGGCGGGCGACGCCGACGTGGTCGACGCGGCCGTCACGACTCCGCCGAGGGCGGCCAGCATGCCCGAGAGGGCGAATCCGAGGACGCGGTAGCGACCGGCAGCGACACCCGAGCGGCGCAGGGCCTCGGGATTGCCGCCGGCCGCGAGCATCCGGATGCCGTCGCGGGTCTGGGTCAGGAAGACGGTGCCGAGGATGAACACGATCGCCATCACCCACACGGGGGCCGGCACCTCGAGGTAGCGGTCCGTGCCGAGGAAGGACAACGACTTCAGTCCGCTGACCGGGACGCCGCCGCTGATGACCGCTGCGACGCCCGTCGCCACGGACAGCATCCCGATCGTGACGGCGAGCGGGTTGATGCCGCGCACGGTGAGGACGCCGTTGCAGACGCCGACGACCAGGCCGAGCACCAGCCCGAGGATCACGGCGATCCATGCCGGTGTTCCGGCGACGACCAGCTTCCCGGTCACGACACCGCCGAGGGCGGCGACGCCGGGAACCGACAGGTCGAGGGAGCCCGACAGGATGCCGATGGCGATCGCGGCGGCGAAGATCGCCGAGACGGCCGCCGCGTTCAGGATGAGCACCGCGTTGGTGAAGGTCCCGAAGACCGGAGAGCCCCAGATGGAGAACGCGACCGCGAGCACGACGAGCAGCAGCACGATGCCCCATTCGCGGACGAAGACGAGTCCGGAAAGGCCCTGGGGCGACGCGTCGGACGCCGCCGGCGCAGCGGTGCTGTGCAGCGGTCCCTGTTCGATTGCGGGGCCGGGGTCGGCGTGGAGGGTCATTTGGTGGTCACCGTGATCGGAGTGGTGAGCTGGACGCCGTCGGCCGTCGGATCCGCGGCCATCTGGACGAGCAGGTCGACGTTCTGCGTGAGGTCTCCGGCGAAGTCGACCGCGGCGATCGCATACACGTCGCCGGAGGATACGGCGGCCAGCGCCTCATCGCCGCCACCGCCGCCGACGATGCACATCTGGGAGGGATCCTTGCCCGCCGCCTGGAGGGCGGAGATCCCGCCCAGCGTTCCCTCGTCGTTGACGGTGATGAGGACGTCCGCATCCGGGTTGGCCTGGATCGCGCTGGCGACCACGTTCTGCGATGTCAGTCGATCGTTGTCGCCGTTGGCCTCGTTCACGATGACCGTGTCCGGCGACTCCGCGGCCAGCGTGTCCTTGATCCCGGCGATCATGTCGGCATCCCCGGTGCTGCCGGCGGGCGCCGTCACGAGCAGCGCGGTCGCCGAGCCGCCGAGCCGGTCCGCCACGCACGCGGCCACCTGCTCGCCGATCGACTCCCCGTACTTCTCGTACGACAACGTGCTGAACGAGACTCCGGGTTCGACACCGTCGAGACCGTAGTCGCCGGGCAGCCCGTTCGCGAGCACCGGGATGCCCTTCGTCTGCGCGGCGGTGATGACCTGCGCCATCGACGGGCCGTCATTCGCCATGAACCACAGGGCGTCGATCTGACCGTTCTCGATCCACGCGGTCGTCTGCTGCACCTGGAGGGCGGCATCGTTGTTCGGATCGGCGATCAGCACGGTGTCGCCCATCGACTCCGCGTAGGACTGGACGCCTGCCGCGAGCGACACCAGGGCCTCCGCCGATTGGTTGAACGGCGAGAATCCGATCGTGATCGGCGAGCCGTCGCTCCCCGACGCGACAGAACCCGCCGACGTCTCGTTGGAACTACAGGCCGCCAGCATCGCGATCGCTGCGACGGCAGCGACGGACCCGGCGGTCAGTCGCCATGACTTCTTCGTCAACACAGGAACTCCCTTGTCTTGGTGATCTCGGCCGGTGCACGTCCCTCGCATGTCGGTCACGCGCACCTCGCGGAAGAACCGTCCCGCGGCCGCGGGGAGTTCCGGAAGTGCGCTGATCCCATGCGTGGTATGGCCGCCACTTATAATTTGAACCACGTGGTTTATTTTTTCAATGCCTACAGTACTCACATGGAGAACGACGCACCCGAGGCGCAGCGACCGCGTCGCTACGCGAAGGGCATCGAACGGCGCCACGCGATCATCGATGCGGCATCGAAGCTCTTCGGCGAACGGGGATACCGGGCGGTCTCGCTCAGAGAGATCGCCGCCGCGAGCGGGACGACCCACTCGACGCTGATCCATCACTTCGGATCGAAGGACGAACTGCTTCAGGAGGTGATCACGCGGCGCGACGAGGAAGTGGCGACCCAGGTGAGCGCTCTGACCCCCGGCGAGATCGCCGACGCACTGATGGCGGCGACGCGACGGAACTCATCGGAGGCCGGCATCGTCGCCTCGTTCGCGACGGCGGCGGCCGAGGCGACCGATCCGGATCATCCCGCACATCAGCACTACAAGGAGCGCTACTCGAAGGCCCGCAAGAGCCTGAGCGATTCGCTCGTTCAGGCGAACGTCGACCTTGCCGGCGGCATCTCGGCCGGGCAAGCAGCGGCCCTGCTGTTCGCGGTCGAGGACGGCCTGCAGATCCAATGGCTTCTGACCCCGGACGAGATCGACATCCTGGAGCTGACCGACCGCTTCATCCAGCTGCTGTTCGGTCCTCGCGCAGAACGATCCGAGCCGGATTCCCGATGAGGACGTCGACCGACCGGAGGCATGGCGCCGGTCGCCGAGACCCGAGCATCTGCGCACGTGCGACCGCCGAAATCCGGCGGCGCAGACACGCCTCTCCGGTTGCTCACCTTCTGAACCGCCCTGCGAATCAGAAGGTGAATAAACGGGACGGGGTGCGTGATCGGCGTCGATCAGATACGCATCAGAGCGCAAGCCCACCGTCGAAAGCCTGACCGCCCGAGTACGCGCGCGGAAGTCGCACTCGGGCGTCGTGCGCGTCGCCCGTCAGCCCAGCGGAGTGCGCCCCTTCGCCCGTGCGGCACGCTCGGCATCCGCGAGGATCTCGGAGTCGAAGTACTCCTGCTGCAGGACGACGGCGCCGTCCCGCACCCGGATCAGGTGCACGAACGACTGCGGATAGGGCTCGCCGAGGAACCGCGCCTCATCGACCATGCGGCTGGTGACGACGAACAGCTCCGGGTCCACGCACTCGTGGATCACGAGGTCGCGGTGGACGACGTTCTCGAACATCCCGGCGTTGTTCACCGTGTTCGCGACGATCTCGTCCCGTCCCTCCCACCGGGTCTTCGGCAGCCCCGCGGGAGCGAAGGGCAGCTCCTTCACACCGTCGGGGTGCCAGAGCGCGATCCGCTGCTGGGGATCGTCGAGGTTCGAGGCGAAGAACGCCTCGATGACGGCTCGGTTCTGTGCGCGCAGCGCGGCGTCCTCGGTCATCTCAGTCCTCCGCCAGCTCCGCGGCGGCCTTCCGCGCCCCGCGGACGGCGATCGCGACGCTCATGAGCGTGGGGTTCATGGTGTTCGCGGTCGGGATGAGACCGTTGCCGCCCACGAGCAGGTTGTCGTACCCCCAGACGTGCGACCACGGGTCGGCGACCGACGTGCCGTCATCGAGCGCTCCCGTGCGCATCGTGCCCATGTAATGCAGGCTCGACCCGTTCGGCAGCAGCCGGGGTCCGGCGACGAACGTGCCCAGCGCGTTCGCGGCGCGGCGCAGCCGCTCCTCGCCGGCCGCGATCTCGACGTCCTCGGCATCCGTGAGCTCGTACTCGATCGTCATGTTCGGGAAGCCCCGCCAGTCCAGCTCATCGGCGGAGAAGCTCACCCCGTCCTCGACGCGCGGGCGCTTGCGCATGCCGTAGCCCATGTTGACGTATCCCCAGCGATTGCCCGCGGCGGGGTGGGCGGGGTCGAGCTGGAACGGCGGGTTCTCGGCGTACATCACCTGCAGCGAGAACGGGTGGTCGGGCTCGGAGAAGGGGATGCGGTTGACCGCCGCGACCGGATCGACCGGGTTCTGCGCACGCCGCGCCAGCTCGTCCGCCAGCTGCTCGTCGGTGACGAGGCCCGCCATCCTCTCGCCGTCCAGCGCCACCGTGCAGATCACGACGTGGTGCTCGGTGAGGTAGCGGCCGAGAGCGGCCGGACGGATGCCGCTGGCCCAGAGCAGCTGCGGCGATCGGAACGCGTCCGCCGCCACCACGACCAGGTCCGCCGGGAAGAACGACGTCTCGTGCGTGCGGAGGTCCTCGATCGTGACGCCGGTGACGGTCCGGCCGTCGTGCTCGATCCGGCGCACGAGGGTCAGATCGCGCAGCTCGAACCGGGACGCCTCGTCGGTCGCGGGGTCCAGCAGCGGCCCGAGCACCATGTCGGCGCCGGCCCACACCATCGAGCCGTCCGGCTGCGGGTCGCCGGCCACCGGCAGGGTGCTCGGCCCGTAGCCCTCGGGCAGCTCCGCACCGAACTCGTCGGTCAGCAGCGCCCGGATGGCGGTGCCGATCGGCGAGTCGCTGAACGCGTCGGCGCGATGGTGCAGCAGCCGCTCGGCCGTCGAGACGAGGTCCTCCCACTCGTCGTCGCCGATGAAGTCGATCTTCTCGCTGAACGAGGGGCGCGGGATGGCGCAGGTCCAGTGCGCGCCCATGCCGCCCACGTTGTTCGACGCCGCGGCGGCCGGGAACCGTCCCGCGTGCGCGGCGCCGTCGCCGCCGAAGTCGAGCAGGAACGTGCCCTCGCGGGCCGTGAACATCCCCTCGACGACGACCCCGGCGGGGATTCCGAGCGACTCGCGGTGCGTGCCGGACTGCGGACCCTGGCTCATCTCGCGCGCGCGGGCCTTCTCATCCGGGTCGGCGATGTTGCGCACGCTGGAGCCGGCCGGTGTGGTCACCTGCGGCCCCGCCTCGAACATGACGACCCGGGCGGTCGGATTGCTCTCGAGGATCACGCGGGCGTAGGCGGACCCCACGGGTCCGCTGCCGACGACGACGGCGACGGGGTTCTCGGGCATGTCTCTCCTTCGAGTGGGCTGGTTCTCAGATCGCGGAGGCGGATGCCTCGAGCGGGACGGGCTCGGCGTCGGGCAGACGCTCTCGCCGAAGCGTCAGCGCGGCGAGGAGGCCGAGCCCGTAGACGACGGCCATGCCGACGAAGATCGGCGAGAACAGGTCGTGGTACAGGCTCGCGATCCGGGCCTGCACCTCCGGCACGGCGGCATGGACGGCCTGCGGGGTGAGCGTCGCCGCGTCCAGCGCCGCCGGAAGGCCCGCTGCCACCCCGGCGCCCACGACGCCGCCGATGACCGCGGTCGCGACCGTGGACCCCACCTGGCGCACCAGGTTGAGGGATGCCGTCACGGCGCCGAGCTGGTCCCGGGGTGCCGCGGACTGCACGACCGCGTAGACCAGGTTCATGAACGCCCCGGTGCCGAGGCCGACCACGGCCATGATCAGCATGGGCACCCAGAGCGGCGCCCCCACCGGCAGCATCGACATCGCCACGAGCCCGACTGCGGCCAGCGCCGTGCCCACGATGGGATAGGGACGGTAGTAGCCGGAGCGGCTGACGAGGAATCCGCTGACGAGGTTGCTCACCAGCATCCCCATCACGGTCGCGATCGGCACGAGCCCCGACACGGTCGCGCTCGTGCGGTAGGCCATCTGGAAATAGGTCGGCAGGTAGCTGGTCACCGCGAACAGACCGATCCCGATGACGGCCGACAGCGCCAGCCCGGCGGCGACCGTGCGATGCCGGAACAGCGTGAACGGCAGGATGGGCTCCGCCGCACGCCGCTCGACGACCACGAGCGCGGCGAACCCGGCGACGGCGAGGCCGAGCGCGACGACGGCTTCGACCGCGAGACCGGTGTCGCCGAGCCAGGTCACCCCGAGCACGAGCGCGACCAGCGTCAGGGTGAACAGCACCGCGCCGGGCACGTCGAAGCGCGGGCGCGCCCGCGCCGGGATCCGCGGGACCGCCACCAGCACCAGGGCCAGGGCGACCAGCCCCACCGGCACGTTCAGCCAGAACACCCACGGCCAACCCCACAGGTCGGTGATGACGCCGCCGAGCACCGGCCCGACGACGATCGCGACCGGGAAGGCGGCGCCGATGACCGCCATGTAGCGCGGGCGCTCACGCGGGGTCGTGACCTCGGCGATGATCGTCTGCGACATCAGCTGGAGCCCTGCCGAGCCGACGCCCTGCACGACCCGTCCGGCGATGAGCCATCCCATGTCGGACGCCATGCCGCAGACGAAGGACGCGGCCACGAAGGCGACCAGGCAGGCGATGAAGACCCGGCTGGGTCCGAGCAGATCCCCGAGCTTGCCGAGCACGGGCAGCATGACGGTGGCGGCGAGCGTGTAGCCCACCACGATCCAGCTGAGCTGTTCGAGCGCCCCGAGCGAGCCGGCGATCGTCGCGAGCGACGTGGAGACGACGGTGTGGTCGAGGGCGCCGAGGAACGAGACCGCGAGCAGGGCGGCGACCAGGAGGCGAAGACGGAGAGCAGACAGGAGCATACGTGGATTCCCGTGCGACCGGGCGTCGACGCGACGAGGTGTGCCGCTGCGGCGGCTGTGCCGAGCGAACGGGCTGGACCAGCCCCGACGTCCGCTTCAGTCTACCCCACTTCTGCCTGATTTCAACTAAAGGGGGAGCGGGGCCCCTGCGGGCCGCGCCTCAGCGCCGCCGCGCGCGCGACCGCTCCCGGGCGCGCGGGATCGGCGGCGCG
>NZ_JASGEL010000094.1:0-12831 GCF_047606385.1 Microbacterium sp. | reverse complement strand
GTCGGCGACGCCGGCGGCGGCGAGCGCCGCGGCGGCCGCTGCGACGTCGTCGACGTCGACCACGCCCCACCGACCCCGCAGCCGCTCGCGATACGCGCGCCCGTAGCCGGTCGATCCGCCGTAGTTCACGTCGAGCACGCCGATGCCGCGGCTGGTGAAGTAGGCCGTCTTCGCGGACGCCGCGGGCGCGACATGACCGGTCGGGCCGCCGTGCACCCACACCAGGTACGGCGGCAGCTCGCCCTCCGAGGCAGCGGCATCCGGGTTCGTGGGCGGGTAGTCGATCGCGTGCACGACACCGTGCGGGCCGTCGGCGCGCACCTCGCGCGGCCGCGGCAGCCACGCGGCGTCCCACGGCGCCGGCGAGGGCGGGGTGACCTGTTCGAGCCGGCCGGTGTCCGCGTCCACGAGCCAGAGGGCCGTCGCCGTCGCGGGCCCGGCGCCGGTCACGAGCGCCCGGGTGCCGCGCACGTCCTCGACGCTCACGCCTGCACTCAGCTCGGGCGCCAGCGGCGTGGCCTCGCCGGTCGCGGCATCCACCACGACGAGCCGGTCCGCGCCGTCGGTGCGCACCGCGAGGATGCGCGCGTCCGCGAGCGGAGCGAACCAGCGCGCGCCGAGCACCCACAGCGCGCCGCCGGTGTCGGCGTCCGCCGGTGCGATCGCGATCGGCTCGCCGCCGGCCGCCGCGACGCGGAACAGGTTCCAGCGGCCGCCCGGGTCGTCCGCGAAGAGGAGCCCGTCGCCGTCCCACACCGGTTGCAGCGGCGCCGTGCCCCGGTCGACCACGACGGTCGGGCCGGCGTCTGCGCGCAGATCCCGCACGCACAGCCGGGTGCGGTCCCACGGCATGGCCGGGTGGTCCCAGCCGATCCAGGCCAGCCGGCCGCCGTCGGCGGACAGCGCGGGCTGGGCGAGGAAGTCGCCGCCGGCGGCGAGCACCTCGACGTGCCGGGGCTCGACCCCGGAGTCGTCGAGCGGGATGCCGACGATCTCGCGCACCGGCGTCCGTCCGCCGCTCGCCCGCTCACGGACCGCGAGCAGCCGGCCCGCCTCCCATCTCAGCCCGCCGTGGCGCATCCCGGCGTCGTCCGGGGTGAGCGGACGCGGTCGTCCGCCGGGATGCAGCGCCCACACGCGCTGGTCCGCCTGCGACACGAACAGCAGCTCGGCGGCGTCCGTCGCCGTCCACGCCCCGCCGCCATACTCGTGCACGCTCGACCGGGCGCTCCACGGCGCGGGCAGCACGGTCGCGATCGCACCGTCGGCCGTCCGCCGCAGGACGGCGACCCGGCCGCCCTCCTCGGGCACCGACTGGCCCCACCAGATCTCGTCGCCGACGAAGCGAGCCCCGTCCAGTCGGGGAGCGGCGGCGGTCACGGCCTCGGCGGTCACGGGGGACGGCCAGGAGCCGTAGGGGAGCGTCTCGGTCACCCGACCACGCTACGGCGCCGTGTCGGCGGCGTCGACCGGGATCAGACCGCGCGCATGAGGGCGACGACCTTGCCCAGCACGACGGCCTCGTCGCCCAGGATGGGCTCGAACGCGGAGTTGCGCGGGAGGAGCCAGGTGTGGCCGTCGCGCTGCCGGAACGTCTTCACGGTCGCCTCGCCGTCGAGCATGGCCGCCACGATGTCGCCGTTGTCGGCCGTGGACTGGGCCCGGACCACGACCCAGTCGCCGTCGCAGATCGCGGCGTCGATCATCGACTCGCCGGAGACCTTCAGCATGAACAGCTCGCCCTTGCCGACCAGCTGGCGCGGCAGCGGGAAGACCTCCTCCACCTGCTGCTCGGCGGTGATCGGGATGCCGGCGGCGATGCGTCCGACCAGGGGCACCAGCGCGGCGTCCGCGACGGCAGGCGCACCGTCGGCGGGGTTCTCGGCGGCCGAGCCCGGCAGATCGATGAGGACCTCCATCGCGCGCGTCTTGCCGGGGTCCCGTCGCAGATAGCCGCTGAGCTCGAGCTGGTTGAGCTGATGCGTCACGCTCGAGAGCGACTTGAGCCCGACGGCATCCCCGATCTCGCGCATGCTCGGCGGGTAGCCGTGCCGCGCGATCGAGCGCTGGATGACCTCGAGGATCGCCAGCTGCTTGTCGCTGAGGCTCTTGCGACGCCGGGTCTGCGGCTTCTCCGCTGCGCTCATCTGCCTGAATCCCTCGCTCTGGAACCGCCCGGGCCTTCGAATGTCGGAGGTGGGTGATTCGGTGTCCGTGTCGAAACCGTATCCGGTCGTCGTCGCCGCCGGCGGCAACCGGGCCGCGTGTCTCTTCGGAACATCGCGGAACGGAGACGGCGCTTGACAACATCATAAGTCGAAGATATGTTCGGAGCAGAGATTCGGATCCGGCTCTCCCGGCCGAGCGCCGGGTCCGAATCTCTCACCATCGGAAGGAAAACAGATGTCCACGATCGAGTTCGCCCCTCGTCCGGTCGTCAGCACGCGCCTGCGGTTGACCGCCCGCGGTCGTCGAGTGCTCGCGGCGCTGGCCGCGGCTCCCGTGGTCGTGGTCATCGCGCTCGCCGTCCTGGGCAATGCTCCGGCGGTCGCGTCCGGCGAGGACGGGGCGGCGACCGGCGCGTTCGAGACGGTGACGGTGAGCTCCGGCGACACGCTGTGGTCGATCGCCGAAGAGGTGGCGCCGGACGCCGATCCGCGCGACGTGGTCGACGCGATCATGCGGCTGAACGCGCTCGGCGACGCCACCGTGGTCGCGGGCGAGCGTCTCGCCATCCCCGCGCAGTACGCGGATCGGTGAGTGGCGTCCCCTTTACGATGGGGGGATGAGCACCCGACTCGAGGATCTGCCGATACGCGACGATCTCCGCGGTCAGGTGCCGTACGGGGCGCCGCAGGTGCCGCTGCCGGTGGCGTTGAACGTCAACGAGAACACGCACCCGGTGCCCGAGGACGTCGCCGACGACATCCTCGACCAGGTCGCCCGGGCGCTGCGCGACATCAACCGCTACCCCGACCGCGAGTTCACCGAACTGCGCGAGGCCTTCGCCGGCTACCTCGGCGAGGGGCTCACCCGGGAGCAGATCTGGGCGGCGAACGGCTCCAACGAGGTGCTGCAGCACATCCTGATGGCGTTCGCCGGGCCGGGCCGCACCGCGATGGGGTTCACCCCCACCTATTCGATGTACCCGCTGCTGACGGGCGCGACCGGCGCCTCGTGGATCGCGGGGAGACGGGATGCGGGTTACACGCTGACGCCGGAGTCCGCGGCGGACCAGATCGCCGCGGCGGACCCGGACGTCGTGTTCCTCTGCGCGCCGAACAACCCGACCGGCACTCCGCTCCCGCTGGCGGTCGTCGAGGCGGCGTACGAGGCCGCGCGCGGCATCGTCATCGTCGATGAGGCGTACTTCGAGTTCGCCCCGCGTGAGGCGCCGTCGGCGCTCACGCTGCTGCCGGGTCGGGAACGCCTGGTCGTCTCGCGCACGATGAGCAAGGCGTTCGCCTTCGCCGGCGCACGCGTCGGATACCTCGCCGCCGATCCCGCGGTCGTCGACGCGCTGCGGCTCGTGCGCCTGCCCTACCACCTGAGCGCGCTCACGCAGGCGGCGGCGCTCGCGGCGCTCCGCCACGCGCCGACGATGCTCGGCATGGTCGACGAGATCGTCGCGCAGCGCGACCGGATCTCGGCGACGCTGGAGGCCCTGGGCTACGTCGCCCACGACTCGTGGACCAACTTCGTCCTGTTCGGCGGCGTCGACGATCCGGCCGCGACATGGCGGGCGCTGTACGACCGCGGCGTGCTGATCCGCGACGTCGGCATCCCGCACCACCTGCGGGTGACGGCGGGAACCGAGGCCGAGACCACCGCATTCCTCGAGGCGCTGGCCTCGATAGACTCGGGGGCATGAGCGCCGCGTCCCGAACCGCCTCCCTGCGCCGCCAGACGAGCGAGTCCACCGTCGAGCTGTCGCTCGACCTCGACGGCACCGGCACGAGCGAGATCTCGACATCCGTGCCGTTCTTCGACCACATGCTGACCGCGTTCGCGAAGCACTCGCTGACCGATCTGCGGGTGACCTCGACCGGCGACATCGACATCGACGTGCATCACACGGTCGAGGACGTCTCGATCGTGCTCGGCCAGGCGATCCGGCAGGCTCTCGGCGACAAGGCCGGGATCTCGCGGTACGGCGACGCGCTCGTGCCCCTGGACGAGGCGCTCGCGCAGGCGGTCGTCGACATCAGCGGCCGCCCGTTCCTCGTGCACGCCGGAGAGCCCGCCGGCTTCGAATTCCACCTCATCGGCGGTCACTTCACCGGCTCGATGGTGCGCCACAGCTTCGAGGCCATCGCGTTCCACGCGGGGCTGACGGTGCACGTGAACGTGCTCGCGGGCCGCGACCCGCACCACATCGCCGAGGCCGAGTACAAGGCCTTCGCGCGGGCCTTCCGGCAGGCGAAGGCGTTCGACCCGCTGGTGCGGGGCATCCCCAGCACCAAGGGTGCGCTGTGACCGACGCCCCCCTCGTCGCCGTCCTCGACTACGGGTCGGGGAACGTCCACTCCGCGGTCAAGGCCCTCGTCGCCGCGGGCGCGGACGCGCGGCTGAGCTCCGACCGGGTGCTCGTGCACGAGGCGGACGGCCTCGTCGTGCCCGGCGTCGGCGCCTTCCGCGCCGTGATGGACGCGCTGCGCGCCAGTCGCGGCGACGACCTCATCGACCGGCGTCTGGCGGGCGGACGCCCCGTCCTCGGCATCTGCGTCGGCATGCAGGTGCTGTTCGGCCGTGGCGTCGAGCGCGGTGACGATACCGACGGGCTCGGCCAGTGGCCCGGCGTCATCACCGAGCTCGACGCGCCCGTGCTGCCGCACATGGGCTGGAACACGGTGCGTCCGGATGCCGGGTCCGTGCTGTTCGACGGCATCGAGGACGAGCGCTTCTACTTCGTGCACTCCTTCGCGGCGCAGGAGTGGCTGCTGCAGACCCAGCCGCCGTTCCCCACGCCGGTGCTGACCTGGTGCGACTACGGCTCGCCGTTCCTTGCGGCCGTGGAGAACGGACCGCTGTCGGCCACGCAGTTCCACCCGGAGAAGTCCGGAGCCGCCGGCATCCGACTGCTGTCCAATTGGGTCTCGAGCCTGCGCGCGCACTAGTCTCTTACCTCGTGCGTGCGGCGCGTGACCGTGCGGAACACGAGGAGCCATGAACGATTTCGCCGCCACCCCCCGGTTGATCCTGCTGCCCGCCGTCGACGTCGCGGCCGGCCAGGCGGTGCGCCTCACGCAGGGTGCCGCGGGCAGCGAGACGGGCTACGGCGACCCGGTGGACGCGGCGCTGGAGTGGGCACGGCAGGGCGCCGAGTGGATCCACCTCGTCGACCTCGACGCCGCGTTCGGCCGCGGCAGCAACGCGGTCGTGCTGCGCAAGGCCATCAAGGCGGTCAAGGGCGTGCAGGTGGAGCTGTCCGGCGGCATCCGCGACGACGCGACCCTGGAGGCGGCGCTGGAGTCCGGTGCCGCCCGCATCAACCTCGGCACCGCCGCGCTGGAGAACCCGGAGTGGGCCGCCGACGTCATCGGCCGCTACGGCGAGGCGATCGCGGTCGGCCTCGACGTGCGCGGGACGACGCTCGCCGCGCGGGGGTGGACCCGCGAAGGCGGCGACCTGTGGGACGTGCTGGGCCGGTTGGAGGAGGCGAACTGCAGCCGCTACGTCGTCACCGACGTCACCAAGGACGGCACGCTGCGGGGCCCGAACCTCGAGCTGCTGCGCGAGATGACCACGCGCACACCGAAGCCCGTCGTCGCCTCCGGCGGCATCTCGAGCCTCGACGACATCGCCGCGCTGCGCGAGCTCGTGCCGCTGGGCGTCGAGGGCGCGATCGTCGGCAAGGCGCTGTACGCGGGCGCGTTCACGCTCGCCGAGGCGCTGGATGTCGCCGGACGCTGATCGCGGCCACGGCGCCTGTGACCACGGCGCCGACTCCGCCGGCGTCCCGTGGGAGGGCCGGGCGTTCCAGCCCAACCCGCACACCGGCGACGACGGCTCCGCCGACCCCGCGCTGCTGGCGGCGCTGACCGGGTTCCGGGCCGGCGACGGCGACGAGATCGCGGTGGTCGAGGCGTACCGCGCGGCGCGTCTGCTGATCCCGCTCATCGCGCAGCGGGGCGACGAGGGCGTCGGGCCGACGGGCCTGGCCGTCGACAAGACGCAGGAGCTGTCGATCGTGACGGTGGCGGCGGCGGACGGACGCCGTGTACTGCCGGTGTTCACGTCCGTGACGACGCTCGCCGCCTGGGACGGCTCCGCCCGGCCGGTGCCGGCCGACGGCGTCCGTACGGCCCTGGCCGCCGCGGGTGACGACACGGACCTGATCGTGATCGACCCCGGCTCGGACACCGAGTTCCTCCTTCGCCGTCCCGCCGTGTGGGCGATCGGCAAGGGCGAGCCGTGGGAGCCGTCGTGGCGTTCGCCGGACGTGTACCGCGGGCTGCAGGAGAGCATCGGCGGCGAGCTCGCCGTGCTCGACCTCGCCCTCACCCCCGGCGACCCGAAGGGACGTGGCCGGGGCCCGGAGCTCGTCGTGCACCTGCAGCTGGCGGCGGGGCTCGAGCAGGATGCGCTGGATGCCGTGCTCGCACGCCTCGCGCGCCGGTGGGCCGCCGACGACCGGGTCGCGACGCTGGTCGACTCGCTGGCGGTCAAGCTCCACCGCTGACCCGGCGTCGGTCAGGTGACCGGACCGGTCCACTTCTCGCCGGGGCCGGCGCCGATGGGGTCGGGGATGACCGACGCCTCGCGGAACGCGAGCTGCAGGGAGCGCAGCCCGTCGCGCAGCGACCGGGCGTGCATGTCGCTGATCTCCGGCGCACCGGCCGTGATGAGCCCCGCCAGCGCGGTGATGAGCTTGCGCGCCTCGTCGAGGTCGGTCTGCGTGCCGGGGTCGTCCGCCAGGCCCACCTTCACCGCCGCAGCGCTCATCAGATGCACGGCGGCGGTCGTGATGACCTCCACCGCGGGCACGTCGGCGATGTCGCGGGTCGCCGCGGCGGCCGCCTGCTCCTGCCGGGCCCACTCCGCTTCGCGCTCGTGGTCGTGCGGGTGCGAATGGGGCTGCGTCGGGTCCACGGTGCGCTTTCTGCTAGACTGAGCGGGCATCGGAGCGTCTGCTCCGATCGAAAGAGGATCACATCCCACCCGCGTTGGCCGTTCCAGGCTACCGGGTCATCGCACTCCGCCTCCCCGCAGGGGAGGCAGTCAGGGTGCATGAAGCCGGCGTGAGAACGCCGGCGGGTGGCGTGCGCCTCTTCCGCCCGTGTCGCACCCGCGCCGCGGTGGCACGACCGCCATCTCAGAGGAGTTCCGCATCAGCGATCCCCGCACCAACGACCGCATCCGCGTTCCCGAGGTCCGCCTCGTCGGCCCCAACGGGGAGCAGGTGGGCGTCGTCCGCATCGAGGTTGCGCAGCGTCTGGCTCAGGAGGCAGATCTCGACCTGGTCGAGGTGGCCCCCAACTCGAAGCCCCCCGTGGTCAAGATCATGGACTACGGCAAGTTCAAGTACGAGGCAGCGCAGAAGGCCAAGGAGGCCCGCCGCAACCAGGCCAACACGGTCCTCAAGGAGGTCCGGTTCCGGCTCAAGATCGAAGCCCACGACTACGCGACCAAGCTCAAGCGCGCCGAGGGCTTCCTCCAGTCCGGAGACAAGGTCAAGGCCATGATCCTGTTCCGTGGCCGTGAGCAGAACAAGCCCGAGATGGGTGCGAAGCTGCTGCGCAAGTTCGCGGAGGACGTCGAGGAGTTCGGCACGGTCGAGTCGAACCCCACGCTCGACGGCCGCAACATGGTCATGGTGATCGCGCCCCACAAGAACAAGTCCGAGGCCAAGGCGGAGCAGAACGCCGCACGTCAGGCCAACCGGGATGCCGCGCGCCAGGCGCGCAGCGACGCCCCGACGCCGGCCGAATAGGCCCCCCACGACCCCCGCGACGTCGGGAACCACAACGAAGGAAGAGAAATGCCGAAGCAGAAGACCCACTCGGGTGCCAAGAAGCGCTTCAAGATCACCGGCAGCGGCAAGCTCATGAAGCAGCAGGCGAACCTCCGCCACAACTTCGAGGGCAAGCCGACCAAGCGCACGCGCCGCCTCTCGCAGGAGCAGGTGCTCGCCCCGGGCGACGCGAAGGTCGCCAAGAAGCTCCTCGGTCGCTGAGGCGTCCGCCGCACGTTAGGAACACAGAACAATGGCTAGAGTCAAGCGGGCAGTCAACGCCCACAAGAAGCGTCGCGTCATCCTCGAGCGCGCCTCCGGTTACCGCGGACAGCGTTCGCGCCTGTACCGCAAGGCGAAGGAGCAGGTCACCCACTCGCTCGTCTACGCGTACCGTGACCGTCGCAAGCGCAAGGGCGACTTCCGTCGCCTGTGGATCCAGCGCATCAACGCCGCGAGCCGCGCCAACGGCCTCACCTACAACCGCTTCATCCAGGGCCTGGGCCTGGCGGGCGTGCAGGTGGACCGGCGCATCCTCGCCGAGCTGGCCGTGAACGAGCCGAAGACCTTCGCGTCGCTCGTCGCGACCGCCAAGGCCGCGCTGCCGGCCGACGTGAACGCCGCCAAGGCCTCCGCGTAACCCCGCATCCGCCGCAAGGGACGTCCCCGCCCGGGGGCGTCCCTTCGTCGTTCCACGGCGGCGCGCCCCTAGGATGGGGCCGTGCTGGAGAATCCGCGCTCACCGCGCGTGCGCGCCGTCGCCAAGCTCGCCAAACGTGCCGCCCGCGACGAGACCGGGCACTTCCTGCTGGAGGGGCCGCAGGCCGTGCGGGAGGCGATCGCCTTCCGCCCCGAAGCCATCGTCGACCTGTTCGCGACGCCCTCGGCGGCCGAGCGTCATGCCGATCTGCGCGAGACCGCCGGCGAGGCCGGGATCGAGGTCACCTATGCGACCGAGGCCGTGCTGGAGAGCATGGCCGACACGGTCACCCCGCAGGGCATCGTCGCCGTCGCGAGGCAGTTCCCGACCTCGCTGCGCGACGTGCTGGCCGCCGCCCCGCGTCTGATCGCGATCTGCGAAGAGGTGCGCGACCCCGGGAACCTCGGCACGATCATCCGGGCCGCGGACGCCGTGGGCGCCGACGCGGTCCTCCTCACCGGCCGCACCGTCGACCTGTACCATCCCAAGGTCGTGCGCGCCACGACCGGCTCCCTGTTCCACGTGCCGGTCTCCCGCGCCGGCCAGCTCGCCGACGCCGCGACCGCGGTGACCGCGGCGGGCCTGCGGGTCGTCGCCGCCGACGTGAAGGGCGACGACCTGCTCGCCGCCCGGGCGACCGGCATCCTCGCCGAGCCGACCGCGTGGCTCTTCGGCAACGAGGCGCACGGGCTGACCGACGAGGCGCTGGCCCTGGCCGACACCGCGCTGCGGGTGCCGATCTACGGCCGCGCCGAGTCGCTGAACCTCGCCACGGCCGCGAGCGTGTGCCTCTACGAGTCCGCCTTCGCGCAGCGCGCGGACGGCGGATGAGAGTTCGATGAGAGACCTGTGGAAAGCCTGAGCGGAGGCCTCGCCGGTTCCTAGCCTGTCCGGATGACGCCCTCAGACGCTTCCGACCCGCGCACCTCGAACATCTCGGTGCGCCGCGGCGACCCGCTCGTGGTGCTGTCGGGCGTGCAGAAGCACTACGGAGAGTTCCTCGCGCTGAAGGACATCGACCTGACCGTCCACCGCGGCGAGGTCGTCGTGGTGATCGGGCCGTCCGGGTCGGGCAAGTCGACGCTGTGCCGCACCATCAACCGCCTCGAGACGATCACCAGCGGCACGATCGAGATCGACGGGCAGCGTCTGCCCGCCGAGGGCAAGGCGCTGGCGACGCTGCGCGCCGACGTGGGAATGGTCTTCCAGTCGTTCAACCTGTTCTCGCATCTGACGATCCTCCAGAACGTCACGCTCGGGCCGATCAAGGTCAAGAAGGTGAGACGGTCGGATGCCGAGCGCGAGGCGCGTGCGCTGCTCGACCGCGTCGGGGTCGGGCAACAGGCCGACAAGCTCCCCGCGCAGCTCTCCGGCGGTCAGCAGCAGCGGGTCGCGATCGCGCGAGCCCTCGCGATGAACCCGAAGGTCATGCTCTTCGACGAGCCCACCAGCGCCCTCGACCCGGAGATGATCACCGAGGTCCTCGACGTGATGACCGCGCTCGCCGAGGACGGCATGACCATGATCGTCGTCACCCACGAGATGGGCTTCGCCCGGAAGGCGGCCGACCGCGTCGTGTTCATGGCCGACGGCCAGATCGTCGAGCAGGCGCCGCCGGAGGAGTTCTTCACCCGCCCGAGCTCCGAGCGTGCGAAGGACTTCCTGTCCAAGCTGCTGACCCACTGAGACGTCCGCGCTCGCACCGGCGCGGCGATATTGATACGGAACGAGGAGGATCACATGCGAATCACACGAATCCTGGCCCTCACGGCAGGGGCCGCCGTCGCGGCGCTGGCGTTGGCGGGCTGCAACAGCGGCACCCCGGGGTCGGACTCCAGCGAATCGAGCGGGGCGCTGTGGGAGGTCGCGACCGATGTGTCGATCCCCGACAGCCCGACCTTCGAGCGGATCCAGTCCGCGGGCAAGGTCGTGATCGGCGTCAAGGAGGACCAGCCGGGTCTCGGCTACCTCGATCCGGTCACGGGGGAGCGCAGCGGCTTCGACATCGACATCGCGCGGTGGATGGCCGCATCCCTCGGCTACGACGAGGACCAGATCGAGTACAAGGCGGTCGCCTCGGCGAACCGTGAGCAGGCGATCATCAACGGCGACGTCGACTACTACGTCGGCACGTACTCGATCACCGACTCGCGCAAGCAGCAGGTCTCCTTCGCCGGACCGTACTTCGTCACGGGCCAGGGACTGCTGGTCGCCGCCGACAACGACTCGATCACGGGGGAGGACTCGCTGACCGCCGACGACACGGTGTGCTCGGCCACCGGCTCCACCTCGATCCAGCGGATCAAGGACGAGACACCGGCCCAGACCAAGGAGTACGACACCTACTCGCAGTGCGTCGAGGACCTCAAGAGCGGCCAGGTGGACGCCGTCACCACCGATGAGGCGATCCTCATCGGCTACGCCGCGCAGGACCCCGACAACCTCAAGGTCGTCGGCGACGTGTTCAGCGAGGAGCGCTACGGCATCGGCCTGACGCTGGGAGACACCGCGCTCGCGCAGTTCTTCGACGACGTCCTCACCGACGGCGGCGACACCTGGCAGGCGATCTTCGAGAAGAACCTCGGCGCCTCGGGCGTCACGGCGACACAGCCGGACGTCGATCCCGTGAGCTGACCGGATGGAGTCTCAATGAACTTACGGAGCGAATCATGGGAGCAGTCACGGACAACCTCGACCTGTGGGCGGAGGCCCTCTGGGGCACGCTCGTGCTCTTCCTGGTCGGCGGTCTGATCGCCCTCGTGCTCGGCACGATCGTCGGCGCGATGCGCGTCTCGCCGGTGCCGATCGCGCGGGCGGTCGGCGCGGTGTACGTCAACTGGATCCGCAACACCCCGCTGACGCTGGTGATGTTCGCCTTCGCGTTCTGCCTCCCCCAGCTGCTGGACCAGCGGATCGACGCGCTGCCGCTCGCGGTCGCGGCGGTGGGCGTGTACACGGCGACATACGTCGCCGAGACGCTGCGCTCGGGGGTCAACACGGTCCCGGTGGGGCAGGCCGAGGCGGCACGCGCCCTCGGGCTCACGTTCGGCCAGGTCATGACGCTCGTCGTGCTGCCGCAGGCGGCGCGCTCGGTCATCCCCCCGATGATGAGCGTGCTCATCGCGCTGCTGAAGAACACGACCGTCGCCGCCGGGTTCTCCGTCCTCAACCTCGGGTCGATCCGATCGTGGCTCAGCGAACGCGGCGAGAACCAGCTCGTCGTGCTGCTGTGGGTGGCGGTGGTGTTCGTGGCGCTCGTGCTGCTGCTGGCCTGGCTGCAGCGATACCTCGAGAACCGCTGGAGGATCGCGCGATGAGCGGCTCCGTGCTCTACGACGCGCCCGGTCCGCGCGCGGTGCTGCGCAACCGCGTCCTCGGCGCGGTCACCGTGCTCGTCGTGGCCGGCGCGCTCGGCTGGGTGGTGTGGCGGCTCGCCGCGACCGGGCAGTTCTCGGCCGAGAAGTGGGAGATCTTCGGCTACACCACGATCTGGGCGCAGTTCGCGGCCGCGGCCGGTCGCACCCTGGCGGCGTTCGGCGCGGCGGCGGCGGGTGCGCTCATCCTCGGGTTCGTGCTGGCGATCGGCCGGCTGAGCGACCACGCCTGGCTGCGGGTCCCGGTCGCCTGGATCGTCGAGGTGCTCCGGGCCGTCCCGGTGCTCGTGTTCATGATGCTGCTCTACTACGGGCTGCCGGTCGTCGGCATCAAGATGCCGACCTACTGGGCCGTCGTGATCGCCCTCGTCGCCTACAACGGCTCCGTGCTCGCCGAGGTCGTCCGTGCCGGGGTCGAGGCGCTGCCCCGCGGGCAGAGCGAGGCCGGCTACGCCATCGGGCTGCGCAAGTCCGGGGTGCTGCGGCTGATCGTGCTGCCGCAGGCGATCCGCGCCATGATGCCGGTGGTCATCGCACAGCTGGTCGTGACGTTGAAGGACACCGCGCTGGGCTTCATCATCACCTACCCCGAGCTGCTCTACTTCGTGAAGCTCATCGGCTCCAACGCCGTCTACGGCGCGCCGCTCGTGCCGGCCGCCATCGTCGGCGGGGCGATCTACGTCGCGCTGTGCCTGATCCTGTCCTACGTGGCGTATGTCGTGGAGCGGCGCACCCGGCGCTCGCCGCGGGTGCGGACGCGCGGCCCGGGCGGTGCGGAGCCGGCGACGGAGACGGCCGCCATC
>NZ_JASGEL010000093.1:0-37747 GCF_047606385.1 Microbacterium sp. | reverse complement strand
GCGGGGCTGGCGGCCGCGCAGGCGACGGCGGACGCCGCGCGGCGACTGCTCGACGCAGCGGAGGCGGAACGCGCGGGGCAGCGGGAACGCGACGCGCGGGAGCAGTCCGTGCTGCGCGCGCTGGCGCCGGTCGGCGAGAGCCTGGGCCAGATGCAGCGCAAGATGGCCGAGCTCGAACGCGATCGCTCGCTGCAGTACGGCGCCCTGGCCGAGCAGCTGCGGCACTCCCGCGAGTCCGAGGAGGCGCTGCGCCGCACGACCGACTCGCTCGCGAGCGCGCTGCGCTCGTCGAGCGCGCGCGGCGTGTGGGGCGAGACGCAGCTGCGCCGGGTCGTCGAGGCGGCCGGCCTCACCCGGCACGTCGACTTCGACCTGCAGCACGCCACCGCCTCGGACGCCGGCGCCGGCCGGCCCGACATGGTCGTGCACCTGCCCGGCGGCAAGTCGCTCGCCGTCGACGCGAAGGTCCCGCTCGACGCGTTCCTCGCGGCGTCGGCGATTCCGGACGCCGCGGGCGCCGAGGCCCAGCGGCGCGCCGCGCTGCTGACCGCCCACGCCAAGGCGGTGCGCGCCCACGTCGACGCGCTCGCGAAACGCGCCTACTGGAACGGGCTCGACACGAGCCCGGAGTTCGTCATCTGCTTCCTGCCGAACGAGTCGCTGCTCTCGACGGCGCTCGACACCGATCCCGGGCTGCTGGAGTACGCCTTCGGCAAGCGGGTCGCCCTCGCCTCGCCGGTGAACTTGTGGGCGGTGCTGAAGACCGTCGCCTACACCTGGACCCAGGACGCCGTCTCCGATCAGGCGCGGGAACTGTTCGCCCTCGGCAACCAGCTCTACGACCGACTCGGCAGCCTGGTCGGGCACGTGGACGAGCTGCGTCGCGGCATCGAGCGCACCGTCGAGGGATACAACCGGCTCGTCGGCTCGCTCGAGACCCGCGTGCTGGTCAGCGCACGCCGGTTCCCCGGCATCGACGACACCCGGCTGTCGGCCACCGACACGCCGGCGGTCGTCGAGCGTCGGCCCCGCACCCTCACCGCGCCGGAGTTCGCCGACGCCCTGGACGCGGCGACGCAGCGGCTGCACGACGCCGACGGGGCGGTCGAGCAGTCCGAGCTCACGCTCCGCCGGGAACGAAGCTGAACAGCAGGATCACGACCGCGGAGACGCCGACGAAGGCGCCCACCAGCCACCAGGCGCTGACCTGCTGCCCCTCCTCGCGACGCACCCGGAAGAGCACGTCGGGGCGGCGGGCCGGGTCGACCGGCGGAGCAGCCGTCTCGCGCGCCGCCTGCGCGGCCAGCGCGTTCGCGACGACGGCGTGCGCTCCCGTGCGGGGGGCGGGCTCGTTCACCTGGTCGGGCATTCGGCGTCCTCTCGCTGGGTCAGAGCCACTTCGAGGCGAGGTGCTCCGAGTTCACGCGTCGCAGCGTGCCGGACGCGCCGCGCAGTACGACGCTCTCGGTCACGATGTGCCCGCTGCCGGAGCGGCGCACCCCGGCGACGAGCTCGCCGTTGGTGACGCCGGTCGCGACGAAGATCGTGTTGCTGCCGGTGACGAGCTCGTCGGCCTCGTAGACGTGGTCGTCGAGCTTGAGGCCCGCGTCGATGCCCTTCTGCTTCTCGTCGTCGGTGCGCGGCCAGAGCCGGCCCTGGATGTGACCGCCGAGCGCCTTGATCGCGCAGGCGGTGACGATGCCCTCCGGGCTGCCGCCGATGCCGATGCACATGTCGGTGCGCGCGTTGTACCGGGCGGCGTTGATGCCGCCGGCCACGTCGCCGTCGCTCATGAGGCGGGTGCCGGCACCGGCATCCCGGATCTCCTGGATCAGCTGCGCGTGACGCGGACGGTTCAGCACCGACACCACCAGCTCGTCGACCGGCTTGCCGAGCGCCTTCGCGAGCCGCTGGATGTTCTCCGCGACGGGGAGGCGGATGTCGACGACCCCGACCCCCGCGGGACCGGTGACGATCTTGTCCATGTAGAACACGCTGGACGCGTCGAGCATCGTGCCGCGGTCCGAGACCGCGAGAACCGACAGGGCGTTGTTGCGTCCCTCGGCGGTCAGCGTCGTGCCGTCGATCGGGTCGACCGCGATGTCGCACTGCGGACCGCGCCCGGTTCCGACGTGCTCGCCGTTGAAGAGCATCGGGGCGTTGTCCTTCTCGCCCTCCCCGATGACGATGACACCGTCGAAGTTGACGGTGGTGAGGAAGGCGCGCATCGCGTCGACCGCCGCCCCGTCGGCGAGCTCCTTCTGGCCCCGGCCGATGAAGGGCACGGAGCGGATCGCGGCCGCCTCCGTCGCGCGGACGAGCTCGAGAGCGAGGTTGCGATCGGGATGCAGCGGGCTCATGTCCGCGGTCAGGCTCACCATGGCTTCATGCTATCGGCCTGCGGGCGTTCTCCCCGGCGGCGCACCCGTCCCACGCCGCTCGCTTCGCTAGAGTGACCGTGGACACCCCACACCCTCGAAGGAGCCGACCATGCCCGTCGCCACCCCTGACCAGTACGCCGAGATGCTGGACCGCGCGAAGGCCGGCGGCTTCGCGTATCCCGCGATCAACGTGTCGAGCTCGCAGACCATCAACGCCGTGCTGCAGGGGCTGACCGAGGCCGGCTCGGACGGCATCCTGCAGGTCACCACCGGCGGTGCGGACTACTTCGCCGGTCACACCGTGAAGGCGCGCGCCACCGGCGCGCTGGCGATGGCGCACTACGTCACCGAGGTCGCCAAGAACTACCCCGTCACGGTGGCCCTGCACACCGACCACTGCCCCAAGCCGGCGCTCGAGGACTTCGTGCTCCCGCTGATCGCCGCGTCCGAAGAGGTCGTGAAGGCCGGCGGCAACCCGATCTTCCAGTCGCACATGTGGGACGGATCGGCGGTGCCGCTGGCGGAGAACATCGAGATCGCAAAGGAGCTGCTCCCCCGCATCAAGAACATCGACGCGATCCTCGAGGTGGAGATCGGCGTCGTCGGCGGTGAGGAGGACGGCGTCAAGCACGAGGGCACAAACGACGCGCTGTACACGACCACCGGCGACGTGGCGCAGGTCGTCGAGGCGCTGGGCCTGGGCGAGAACGGCCGCTGGATCGCGGCCCTCACCTTCGGCAACGTGCACGGCGTCTACAAGCCCGGAAACGTGAAGCTGCGTCCGGAGCTGCTCGGCGAGATCCAGGAGGGAATCGCCGCGAAGTTCGGCACCGGGCCGAAGCCCCTCGACCTGGTCTTCCACGGCGGCAGCGGATCGTCCGACGCCGAGATCGCCGAGGCCGTCGCCAACGGCGTCATCAAGATGAACATCGACACCGACACGCAGTACGCCTTCACGCGCTCGGTCGCCGGGTTCATGTTCAGCAACTACGACGGCGTGCTCAAGGTCGACGGCGAGGTGGGCAACAAGAAGGCCTACGACCCGCGCGCCTGGGGCAAGGTCGCCGAGTCCGCGATGGCGGCACGCGTCGTGGAGGCCACGCAGCAGCTGGGCTCGCACGGCCAGAGCCGGAGCTGACCCGCAGGGTCAGCTGCCGATGAAGGCCTGTTCCAGCGCCGCCCAGACGGTCGGGTCGCCGATCAGCGGCACGAGCAGGAGCAGCGACGAGATCATGTTGCACAGGACGCCGGCGGCCAGCGGGATCCAGAAGCTGATGCGGCGTGCCCGCAGGTTCAGCCAGGATGCCGCGGCCGCCGCGACCCAGCCGATGCCGAGCACGAGGGACGCCGCGACGCCCCAGCCCCGACCGGCCGACGGGTCGGCGAGGGACGCGTCGACGCCGAGCGTCGAGAGCAGGTTCGCCGCGAACGTGCCGTAGTCGGCGATCGTCGGGATCGTCGTCAGCACGTTGAACAGCCCGTACCCGAGCAGACCGAACGTGAAGATCCGGTCGATCATGCGGCCGGGCGAGGGCACCGCCGCGGATGCCGTCGGCGGTGCCGGAACGGGATCGATCGGAGGCACGGGCGGGGAGGACGCCGGCGCCGGCTGCCGGATGCGCGCCGCCTGCTCCTCGGGCGTGGCGTATTCGCCGTATTGCGGCCGCGGACGTTCCGGAACGGGATCGCTCACGGCTGACGCCGTCCGCCCAGGGACCGGTCGTCGCGGCGACCGGTCGCATCCTGCCGCAGCTCCTTGGGCAGCGAGAACATGAGGTCCTCCTCGGCGGTGCGGACCTCGGCGACGTCGCGGTAGCCCGCGCCGGCGAGGTCTTCCAGCAGCTGCTGCACGAGCACCTCGGGCACCGACGCGCCGCTCGTGATGCCGACCGTGGCCACGCCGTCGAGCCACTCCTGCTTGACCTCGTCGGCGTAGTCGACCCGGTAGGCGGCCTTCGCCCCGTACTCGAGCGCGACCTCGACCAGGCGCACGCTGTTGGACGAGTTCGCAGAGCCGACCACGATGACCAGATCCGCCTCCGCCGCCACCTTCTTGATCGCGACCTGCCGGTTCTGGGTGGCGTAGCAGATGTCGCCCGACGGCGGGTCCTGCAGCTGCGGGAACCGCTCGCGCAGGCGCCGCACCGTCTCCATCGTCTCGTCGACCGACAGCGTGGTCTGCGACAGCCATACGACCTTCGACGGGTCCCTCACCTCGACGGTGTCCGCCTCGGCGGGTGAGTTCACGATCGTGACGTGGTCGGGCGCCTCGCCCGCCGTGCCCTCGACCTCCTCGTGGCCCAGATGGCCGATCAGCAGGATCTCGTAGTCGTCGCGCGCGAATCGCACCGCCTCGCGGTGCACCTTGGTCACCAGCGGACAGGTCGCGTCGATCGCCTGCAGCCCCCGATCGGCGGCGGCATCGACCACCGCGGGAGCGACGCCGTGCGCGCTGAACACGACGTGTGCGCCGGGTGGCACCTCGTCGACCTCGTCGACGAAGATCGCGCCCTTGGTCTCCAGCTCGGTCACGACGTGGATGTTGTGCACGATCTGCTTGCGCACGTACACCGGCGCCCCGAACCGGTCGAGCGCCTTCTCGACGGCCACGACCGCACGGTCCACCCCGGCGCAGTATCCGCGCGGGGCCGCCAGCAGCACCCGTTTGGCTCCCTCGACCGGGATATCCTGAAGCCGTCCGCGGCGACCCGGGATCCGGGGCACGGGCAGGTGGACGGCAGGGGTGCTCACCCCTCGATTCTATGGGCGGGGCCTGGACGAGGGCCGAGCGGCGAAGGGACGACGGTGACGGGATTCGCACCGGACGACGGCGGCGCCACCGGCGATGCGGTCCATCCGCGCGACTCCACGGCCGACGCGCCCACCTCGGTGGCCCGGTTCAACGACACGATCCGCGCCTTCATCTCCTCCTGGGGCTCGGTCTGGGTCGAGGGCGAGATCACGTCATGGAACGTGCGCGGCGGCAACGTGTACGGGCGGCTCAAGGACCTGGGCACGGACGCGAGCGTCTCGTTCCGCCTGTGGAGCTCGACCCGCCAGCGCCTCGCGGCGGACCTCTCGGTGGGCGACCACGTCGTGGCGTGCGTGAAGTCCGACTACTTCGTCAAGACGGGCGACTTCTCGGTCATCGTCTCGGCGATGCGACACGTCGGCCTGGGCGACCAGCTCGAGAAGCTGGAGCGGCTGCGCGCGCAGCTGCGTCGTGAGGGCCTGTTCGACCCGGCGCGCAAGAAGCCGCTGCCGTTCCTTCCGAACCTCATCGGGCTCATCACCGGCGAACGGTCGGATGCGGAGCGCGACGTGCTGCGCAACGCCGAGCTGCGCTGGCCGGGCGTGCGCTTCCGCATCGTCCACGCGGCCGTCCAGGGCGAGCGGAGCGTCCCGGAGACGCTCGGCGCCCTGGGGACCCTCGACGCCGATCCCGATGTCGACGTCATCGTCATCGCGCGGGGCGGGGGCGACCCCCAGCAGCTGCTCGGATTCAGCGACGAGCGGCTCGTGCGCGCGGTGGCGGCCGCGGCCACCCCGGTGGTCAGCGCGATCGGGCACGAGAACGACCACCCGCTGCTGGACGACGTCGCCGACCTGCGCGCGTCGACCCCCACGGACGCGGCGAAGCGGGTCGTCCCCGATGTCGCCGAGCAGCGCGCCCTGGTCGCCCAGCTGCGGTCGCGGCTGACCACGCGTCTCACGCTGCGGCTGTCGCACGACATCGCCCAGCTCGAGCAGCTGCGCTCACGGCCGGCGCTGAGCCGCCCGGAGGAGCAGCTCGAACGCCGCTCGCACGAGGTCGAGCTGCTGGTCGGCCGCAGCCGTGCCACGCTCGAGCGGCGCGTCGCCGAGGCGGGACTGCGAACGCGCGAGCTGCGGGCGTCGCTGCGCGCGCTGTCGCCGGCGTCCACCCTGGCCCGCGGCTACGCCATCGCCCACCTCGACAGCGGTGTCATCGTGCGCGACGCCGCCCAGGCGCCCGCCGGGACCGCACTGACCGTGACGGTCGGCCGCGGCTCGGTGGCCGCGACGTCTCGCGGCGAGATCGCCGAGCAGACCTCGAACTAGGATGGGACATATGACCTCATCCGCCGAGGTGTCGGAGCTCTCGTTCGAGCAGGCACGCGACGAGCTCGTCCAGGTCGTCGCCGAGCTCGAGCAGGGCGCGCCGACGCTCGAGGAGTCCCTCGCCCTCTGGGAACGCGGCGAGGCCCTCGCCGCCCGCTGCGAGCAGTGGCTGCTGGGCGCGAAGCGCCGGTTGGACGCCGCACGCGCCGAGGCCGAGTCATGACCGCTCCCGGTCGCGTCGTCGCCGAGCTCGGCCGGCCCGAGACCGCGGCGGAGACCGCCGCGCGCAAAGCGGAGTCCTCGCGCATCTACCGGTCCAGCCAGACCTTCCGGAACCTGATCGCCGCCCTGCTCGCGACCCTCGCGGTCGTCGCCGTCATCGCGCTGGGCGTGCCGCGCGGCGACCCGACGCCGGCCGCCACGATCGACGTCGCCGCCGAGGCCGCCGCCACCGCCGAGGCGTACGGGCGCGCCGTGATCGCCCCCGACGTGCCGAGCGACTGGACCGTGAACCAGGCGCAGATCGACGGCGACAACGTCACGGCGTTCACGATCGTCTACGTGCCGGACGACACCGGCTATCTGCGTGTCGCGCAGGCGTTCGACCCGGATGCCGCCTGGGTCTCGCGCACGCTGTCCGGTGCGGTCTCCGACGGCACCGTCACGATCGACGGCATCGACTGGGACCGTTACGAGATCTCGGCCTCGGATGACGTCTCCTACGCGCTGGCGACCACCGCGGGCCCGGACCAGGTGCTGATCTACGGCACCGCGGACGCCGACACCGCCGCCGTCGCCGCCACCGGCGTCGCCGACCAGATCCGCGCACTGCGGGAGGAGACCCCATGACCGAGAAGCTTCCCGCTCCCGCCGCGGTCTGGGAGGAGATGCTGCGCGGCAACGCGCGCTTCGTCGCCGGCGAGCCGCAGCATCCGCGTCAGGACGTCGAGCGGCGACACAAGACCGCCACCCTGCAGACGCCGCACGCCGCCCTGTTCGGATGCTCGGACTCCCGCCTCTCGGCGGAGATCATCTTCGACCAGGGCTTGGGCGACCTGTTCGTCGTCCGCAACGCCGGTCAGGTCGTCGACGACTCGGCGGTCGGCAGCCTCGAATACGCCGTCGCGGTGCTGGGCGTGCCGCTGATCGTCGTGCTGGGCCACGACGCCTGCGGAGCGGTGCGCGCCGCGATCGACAGCACCGCGCCCGACGCGCCGGCCCTGCCGCCGCGCATCTGGCGCCAGGTCGCGCCGATCGTTCCGGCCGTGCGCCGGGTCCAGGCGGCCGACGGCGCGCACGCGGGACAGGTCGACGCCGAGCACGTCGGCCGTGAGCATCTGCGCGGCACCGTCAACGAGCTGCTGCACTCGTCCGAGCTGATCAGCCAGGCCGTCGCCGACGGCGCCCTCGCTATCGCCGCCGTCAACTACCGACTCGACGAAGGCGCCGCCGTCCCGGACTTCGTCGTCGGCCTCGGCGATCAGCCGGCCGCCTGAGCCCGCCCGAACCACACCCCACGTCAGAGGAGACACCCGTGACCGAGACCGAGTACCGCATCGAGCACGACACCATGGGAGAGGTGCGCGTCCCCGCGTCCGCCCTGTACGGCGCGCAGACCCAGCGCGCGGTGGAGAACTTCCCGATCTCGGGCAAGGGCCTCGAGTCCGCCCAGATCGCCGCGCTCGCCCGGATCAAGAAGGCCGCCGCGCTCGCCAACAAGGATCTCGGCGTGCTCGACGCCGGCATCGCCGACGCGATCGCCGCCGCCGCCGACCAGGTCATCACCGGCACCCTCGACGACCAGTTCCCGGTCGACACCTACCAGACCGGCTCGGGCACCTCGTCGAACATGAACATGAACGAGGTGCTCGCGACGCTGGCGACCCGCGTCCTGGGTCAGACCGTGCACCCCAACGACCACGTCAACGCGTCGCAGTCGTCCAACGACGTGTTCCCGACGTCGGTGCACATCGCGGTGACCCAGGCGCTCATCGACGATCTCATCCCCGCCCTCGACCACCTCGCGGTCGCGCTCGAGGAGAAGGCGGAGCTGTGGCAGGACGCGGTCAAGAGCGGCCGCACCCACCTCATGGACGCGACCCCCGTCACCCTCGGCCAGGAGTTCGGCGGCTACGCCCGTCAGATCCGCCTCGGCATCGAGCGGGTGCAGGCGGTGATCCCCCACGTCGCGGAGGTCCCGCTGGGCGGCACCGCCGTCGGCACCGGCATCAACACGCCGCTCGGCTTCCCGCAGCGGGTGATCGAGCTGCTCGCCGCCGAGACGGAGCTGCCGATCACCGAGGCGAAGGACCACTTCGAGGCGCAGGCCAACCGGGACGGCCTGGTCGAGACCTCCGGGGCGCTGCGCACGATCGCGGTGTCGCTGACCAAGATCAACAACGACCTGCGCTGGATGGGATCCGGACCGAACACGGGGCTGGGCGAGCTGCACATCCCCGACCTGCAGCCCGGCTCCTCGATCATGCCCGGCAAGGTGAATCCCGTCATCCCCGAGGCCACGCTCATGGTCGCGGCCCGCGTCATCGGCAACGACGCGACCATCGCGTGGGCGGGCGCCTCCGGCTCCTTCGAGCTGAACGTCGCCATCCCGGTCATGGGCACCGCGCTGCTCGAGTCGATCCGGCTGCTCTCCAACGCGATGCGTGCCCTCGCCGACAAGGCCGTGCGGGGCCTCGAGGCCAATCTCGAGCGCACCTCGGCGCTGGCCGGCATGTCGCCGTCGATCGTCACCCCGCTGAACAAGCTCATCGGATACGAGGCCGCCGCGAAGATCGCCAAGCACGCCGTCGCCCGGGGCATCACGGTGCGCGAGGCGGTCATCGACCTGGGCTACGTCGAGCGCGGCGAGCTCACCCTCGAGCAGCTGGACGCGAAGCTCGACCTGCTGTCGATGACCCACGCCGGCTGATCCGGGAGCCCCGCGCATGTCCCACTTCGGCGTGGGTGGTGTCCCAGTTCGGACCGCTTCGCCGGCCCCTGACCGGTCCGAACTGGGACATGGTCGGGCATCCCTCCCCGTTTCCTCCGCCGTGCAGGAGAAGTCCGCAGAGCAGGACGAAATGTGCCGAGATCGTCCTGTGTATCGGATTTCTCCTGTGCACCGGATGCGGACCGCTCCCCCTCTCCACGGAGACCAGAACACGCCGGCGCCGCCCGCGCCATAATCGGAGCGTGACACAAACGCCGAGGATGCTGTCGGCGCGCGTCAGACTGCTGGGAACGATCCTCCTCGTCACGTGCGCCGGCCTGATCGTCGCGGGCGCCGTCACCTTCGGCATCCAGTTCGTCCGCATGGTCACCGGCGAGGACGACGGATCGATCCCGCTGTCGAGCTCGATGCTGCGATACGGGATCGTCTCCGTCCTGGTCGTGGTGGGCGTGGGAGTCGTCGGATGGTTCGTCACCGGCCAGCTGCTCAGCCCGCTGCGCCGGCTGCGGGAGGCCGCCGACTCGGTCACCTTCGACGACCTGGGCGCGCGCGTGCCCGAGACGGGCGTCGACGAGTTCGCCGACCTGTCGCGCACGATGAACTCCATGCTCGAACGCCTCGAGGTCTCGGTCGGCGGTCAACGGCAGCTGCTCGACGACATCCGTCACGAGCTGAAGACCCCGATCACGATCGTGCGCGGCCACCTGGAGGTCATGGACGTGAACGACCCGGCCGACGTCGCCGCCGTCCGTGAGATCGGCATCGCCGAGCTCGACCGGATGACGCGACTCGTCGAGGACATCGAGCTGCTCTCCGCCGCGCAGGAGGAGCAGTTCGCGATGCGGCCGATCGACGTCGGCCTGCTCACCGAACGGGTCGGAGAGCTCGTCGCGGTCATCCCGGGTCACCCGTTCTCCGTCGCGCACCTCGGCCGCGGCGTGCTGGTCGGCGACGCCGACCGGCTCACGCAGGCCTGGCTGCAGCTGGCGGACAACGCGGCGAAGTACACGCCCGCGGGCTCCCCCATCGAGATCGGCAGCGACGTCGAGGCGAGCGAGGTCCGCCTGTGGGTGCGCGACCACGGCCCCGGCATCCCGCCGGCGGCCCGCCACCGCATCTTCCAACGCTTCGACCGCGCCGAGACGCACCGCACCGTCGGCGGCTCGGGTCTCGGCCTCGCGATCGTCGACGCGATCGCCAAGGCCCACGCCGGCACCTGCACGGTCATGGACACGCCCGGCGGCGGGGCGACCTTCACGATCCGGATGCCGGTCGGCCCGCATCCCGACTCCCCTGTTCCCACCCCCGTGCGCGCCGGCGACGTCGTGCAGCAGCGAGAGGCGACCCTATGACCCTGATCCTCGTCGCGGAGGACGAGCCGCGGATCTCCTCGTTCGTCAAACGTGGTCTGGAGGCGGCCGGCTTCGCCACCGAGCTGGTGGAGGACGGCGCCGCGACCCTGGAACGCGCACTGTCCGGCGGTGTCGACCTGCTGCTGCTGGATGTGGGGCTGCCCGGCATCGACGGGTTCGAGGTGCTCCGGCAGCTGCGCGGCCAGGGCTCGACGCTTCCCGTGATCATGCTCACCGCCCGCAGCAGCACCCGCGACACCGTCGACGGGCTGAACGCCGGCGCCAACGACTACGTGCCCAAGCCGTTCAAGTTCGACGAGCTGCTCGCCCGCGTCCGATCGCGATTGCGGGAGAACGTCGCGACCGGCAGCATCGCGATCGTCCACAGCGACGTCCGCCTCGACGTGCTGGGCCGCCGCGCCACCGTCGCAGGACGGGACGTCGACCTCTCGGCGCGCGAGTTCGCCCTCGCCGAGCAGTTCCTGCGACATCCCGGCCAGGTCCTCAGCCGGGAGCAGCTGCTCTCCAGCGTGTGGGGCCTCGACTTCGATCCCGGGTCGAACGTGGTCGACGTGTACGTGCGCTATCTCCGCGCCAAGTTCGGTCACGACCGCATCACCACGGTGCGCGGCGCCGGCTACCGCTGGGAATGAGAAGGGCCCCCGGCGCTGGGGGACGCCGGGGGCCGAGGAGTTTCACGGGACCCGAACCCGTGGTGTCGATCTCCTACCGGGGGGAACGGTGATCGACGACTCCCTTGCTCCTCCCGGTCGGTCTGGGGGAACCGACCGGTGGGCCGACAGCTCATCGCTGTCGCTGTATCCATCTTGCGTGACAGCCGTGAGAAAAGGGCGTGGGCAGCATGAGAAAGCTCTCATGCTGCCCACGCCGGGGTCGACTCAGCTGAGCTCGCCGGCCTCCAGCAGGTCGGTGACCAGGGCCGCGATCGCCGAGCGCTCGGAGCGCGTCAGCGTGACGTGGCCGAACAGCGCGTGGTCCTTCAGCGTCTCGATCACCGAGGCGATGCCGTCGTGCCGGCCGACACGGAGGTTGTCGCGCTGGGCGACGTCGTGCGTGAGCACCACCCGCGAGTTCTGTCCGATACGGCTGAGCACCGTCAGCAGCACATTGCGCTCGAGCGACTGCGCCTCGTCGACGATCACGAACGCGTCGTGCAGCGAACGGCCGCGGATATGGGTGAGCGGCAGCACCTCCAGGATGCCGCGGGCCACGACCTCTTCGAGGACGTTCGACGACACGACCGATCCGAGCGTGTCGAACACGGCCTGGCCCCAGGGGTTCATCTTCTCGGCGGCGTCCCCGGGCAGGTAGCCGAGCTCCTGGCCGCCGACCGCGAACAGCGGCCGGAAGACGATGATCTTCCGCTGCTGCTGCCGCTCCAGCACCGCCTCCAGCGCCGCGCACAGCGCCAGCGCCGATTTGCCCGTGCCGGCGCGCCCTCCGAGGGACACGATGCCGACATCCGGATCGAGCAGCAGATCGATGGCGATGCGCTGCTCGGCCGAGCGCCCGTGCAGCCCGAACACGTCGCGGTCGCCGCGCACGAGCCGGAACTCGCCGTCGCCGGTGACCCGCCCGAGGCCGGAGCCGCGCTCGGAGTGGATGATCAGCCCGGTGTTCAGCGGCAGGCCCTTGACGTCCTCGCTGACGGCGACCTCGGTCTCGTACAGATCGCTGAGGTCGTCTCCGGAGATGTCGATCGAGGCGATGCCGGTCCACCCCGAGTCGGCGGCCTGCTCGGCGAGATACTCCTCGGCGAGGATGCCGAGCGACGCCGCCTTCACCCGCATCGGCAGGTCCTTCGAGACGACGGTGACATCGTGGCCCTCCTGCATGAGGTGCATCGCGACCGCCAGGATGCGGGTGTCGTTGTCGCCCAGGCGCATGCCCGTGGGCAGGACGCCGGGGTCGGTGTTGGTCAGCTCGACGCGGAGGGTTCCGCCCTCTCCCACCGAGACGGGGAAGTCGAGACGTCCGTGCTCGACGCGCAGATCGTCGAGGTGCCGCAGCGCCTGACGGGCGAAGTAGCCGAGTTCGGGATCGTGACGTTTGGCCTCCAGTTCGGTGATGACGACGACAGGGATGACGACCGAGTGCTCGGCGAACCGGAAGAACGCCCTCGGATCACTGAGCAGCACGGAGGTGTCCAGAACATAAGAGCGCAGATCAGTCGACTGATCTGCGCTCTGGTGGACGGCGGCCTGCCGGCTCTGCTGCGGTGCTCGTGTGGTCACAACCCGCTCCCACTCCGGGACGATGTCCCGGGCTCTCTCCGAGTCGACCGTGGGTCGCGAGTCGCATCCGGTGGCCGACTCGACCGGGCGCCTTGCCCGGTAGGAAGAACGTACGTCCTCGGCCGGGCCGCGCAGACCGGATCCCGGGCGTGTCGCGTTACGGGTTCGTGAACAGTTCGGCGCGGGGGCACCGGGCCGAAATCGCGGCCTCAGCGGCCGTAGCGGCGATCGCGCTTCGCGTAGTCGCGGATCGCGCGCAGGAAGTCCACCTCTCGCAGGTCGGGGCCCAGCGCCTCGACGAAGTAGAACTCGCTGTGCGCGCTCTGCCACAGCAGGAAGTCGCTCAGGCGCTGCTCCCCCGACGTGCGGATCACCAGGTCGGGGTCCGGCTGACCGCCGGTGTACAGGTGCTCGCCGATCTGCTCCGGGGTGAGGCTCGCCGCGAGCTCCTCCAGCGAGCCCCCGTCCGCATCGTGCTGGGTGATGATGCTGCGCACGGCGTCCACGATCTCGCCGCGGCCGCCGTAGCCGACCGCGAGGTTGACGTGCAGGCCTCGATGGTGCGTGGTGCGCGCCTCGGCGTCCGCGAGGGTGCGCGCCAGCGCCTCCGGCAGCAGATCCGCCCGGCCCACGTGCTGCACCCGCCAGTCCGGCTCGGCGGCCAGCTCGTCCGCGAGCTCGGCGATGATCTCGATGAGATCGTCCAGCTCCCGCGAATCGCGCTTGCTCAGATTGTCGGTGGAGAGCAGGTAGAGCGAGACGACCCGGACCCCCACGTCGTCGCACCAGCCCAGGAACTCGTGCATCTTCGCCGCGCCCGCGCGGTGCCCGTGCGCGGCGGTCGCGAAGCCGAGCTGACGTGCCCAGCGGCGGTTGCCGTCGATCATCATCGCGACGTGCTGCGGCACCGAGCCGGCCGGGATCCGGCGGCGCAGCCGCGTGCTGTAGAGCCGATACAGCGGTCCCCGCTCTCCCCGCGCCCGGCCGTTGTTCACGCCCCTACGCTACCTCGCCCGCGCTTCACACCCGATGCACAGCGTATGTGCCCGTCACGGCATACGTCCGCCTCTACGCTGAACGCGTGAGTCGACGCACGCGAGTTCCCGAGGTGCCCTCGCTTCCGCTGATCGAGGCTGCGGAAGCGGACGCCGCCGTCGAGATCCGGCCCACCTGGCGTGGCTGGATCCATGCGGCGACGTTCCCGGTGGCGCTCGCCGCCGGCATCGTGCTCATCGCGCTCGCGCAGGGCACGGCGGCCAAGTGGTCGGCGGCCGTGTTCATGACGACGTCGCTGCTGCTGTTCGGCAACTCCGCGGTGTATCACCGGTTCGACTGGCGTCCGCGGGTCAAGATCGTGCTCAAGCGCATCGACCACGCGAACATCCTCCTGCTGATCGCGGGCACCTACACCCCGCTGGCCGTGCTCGCGCTGCCGACGGACGAGACCGTCGTGCTGCTGTCCATCGTGTGGGGCGGCACGGTGCTCGGCATCCTGTTCCGGGTGTTCTGGATCCATGCCCCGCGCTGGCTGTACGTCGCGCTGTATCTGGTGCTGGGCTGGGCCGCGCTGATGTACATCGCCGACCTGTTCGCCGCGAACACCGCGATGATGGTGCTCGTCGTCGTCGGCGGGGTGCTCTACACGCTGGGAGCCGTGGTCTACGCGCTCAAGCGGCCGAATCCGTGGCCCGGGCGGTTCGGCTTCCATGAGATCTTCCACGTGTGCACCGTGCTGGCGTTCCTCTGCCACTGGACGGCGAGCCTGCTGATCTGCCTGCAGCCCGCCTATCACGCCTGATCCGGGCGTCCGCGGTCAGGAGCGCTCGGAGGGGTCGATGTCCTGGTCGTCCACATCGGAGTCGCGGACCGCCGCGTCCGCCTGCTGCTCCGAGAGCGCCTCGGCGTCGAGCTCCTCCCGCACCTGCGCGCGATAGCTCCCGCGGCGGATGCGGCGGAGCATGTCGATGATGAGCAGGATCACGGCGATCCCGAGCAGCGCCATCACGGTGAACCCCCAGGGGCCGGGAGTGACGAGGTCGTCGGCGACCGTCGCGGTGTCCGACGGCGACGGCGTCGCGTCCAGCGCCCACAGGAGTGCGTACATGGGTGTCCTTCGTTCCAGGTCAGCGTGCACCGGCAGGACGCCGACAGCGCCTAGCCTGGTATCAACCCTAATTCCCGGACCAGAGGCCGCATGACGACGCAGACCACGCAGCAGAAGCTGGACGAGCGATACGGGCGCACGGCGCGCAGTCGGCGCTTCTGGGCCGTGTTCACCGCCGTCGGCGTGGCGGCGATGGTGGTCGTCATCGGCTGGATCGCGATCAGCTACACCGAGGGCTCGACGGACGCGACGACGACCGGCTACACGATCGACGACGCCCACTCGGTGACGGTGACGTTCCAGGTCACGGTGGTGGCCGGCTCCGCGCTGGCGTGCGCCGTGGAGGCGCAGGACGACGATCACGCGGTCGTCGGCTGGCGCATCGTGCAGTACCCGGCCGCGTCGGCGCAGACGCAGTCGTTCACGGAGACCGTGCCGACCGTCGCGGCGGCGACCACGGGTTTGGTCGATAGCTGCTGGGTGCCGTAACCTGTCGGCACTGTGAACGATGCCCCGGCGGTCTGCCGGGGCGTCTCGGTTTTGGCGGACCCACGGGTCCGCCCCGACGAAGGAGACACCCGTGTCCACTGATGCCCCGGTGACCTTCCTCACCCAGGACGCGTACGACCGGCTCGTCGCCGAGCTGGAGCACCTCTCGACGACCGGCCGCGAGGAGATCGCGAAGCGCATCGAGGCGGCCCGCGAGGAGGGCGACCTCAAGGAGAACGGCGGCTACCACGCCGCCAAGGACGAGCAGGGCAAGCAGGAGGCCCGCATCCGCACCCTGCAGGGACTCCTCAAGACCGCGAAGGTCGGGGACGCCCCCGCCGCCTCCGGCGTCGTCGAGCCGGGCACGGTGATCACCGCGACCGTCGCCGGCGGCGAGGAGGTCTTCCTGCTCGGCAACCGCGAGATCGCGGCGGGCAGCGAGCTCGACGTGTACAGCGAGGCGTCGCCGCTGGGCGCCGCCATCCTGGGTCTGAAGGTCGGCGACAAGACCTCGTACACGGCGCCGGGCGGCCGTGAGATCGCCGTCGAGATCCTCGGCGTCGAGACCTACGCCGGGCAGTAGGCCGATCAGTCCGGCACGACGGAGGGCGCGAATCCCGCGTCCTCCAACGCGCCGATCACCTGCATCCGGTGCTCCTCGCCCCGGATCTCCACGCTCAGCTGCAGGATCACCTCGCTGATCTGCAGCCCCTGGCCGTGCCGAGTATGCATCACCTCGATGACGTTCGCTCCGACCTGCGCCAGCAGCTCGGAGACCCTGGCGAGCTGGCCGGGACGGTCCGGCAGCGGGATGCGCAGCGTCATGTACCGGGCGGATGCCGCCAGGCCGTGCGAGACGACCCGCTGCAGCAGCAGCGGGTCGATGTTGCCGCCGGAGAGGATCGACACGGTCGGCCCCGACGCCGTCACCTTGCCGGTGAGGATCGCGGCGACGCCGACCGCACCCGCCGGCTCGACGACGAGCTTGGCCCGCTCGAGCAGCACCAGGATGGCGCGGGCGATGTCGTCGTCGCTGACGGTGACGACATCGTCGACGACGTCCTTGATGATCGCGAACGGCACATCGCCGGGACGGGCGACGGCGATGCCGTCCGCGATCGTGGGCGTGGTCACGACCTCCCGCGGCTCCCCCGCCGCGAGCGAGGCGGGATAGGCGGCCGAGTTCTCCGCCTGCACCCCGATCACCCGGACGGTGCGCCCCTCGGCGGCCGCTCGCGCCTTGATCGCGCTGGCCACGCCGGCGATGAGGCCGCCGCCGCCGATGCCGACGAGCACGGTCTCCACCTCGGGGCACTCGTCCCACAGCTCGAGCCCCAGGGTGCCCTGTCCGATGACGATGTCGCGGTGGTCGTAGGGGTGGATGAGCACGGCGCCGGTGCGCTCCGCGAACTCGGCCGCCAGCCGCAGCGGCGTCTCGACCGTCGTCCCCTCGAGCACCACCTCCGCGCCGTAGCCCCGGGTGGCGAGGAGCTTGGGCACCGGCACCCCGAGGGGCATGAAGATCGTCGCCGGGATGCCGAGCCGCTGCGCGGCCCGCGCCACTCCCTGCGCATGGTTGCCCGCGGAGGCCGCGACGACGCCGCGGGCACGCTCCTCGGCGCTCAGGCGCGAGAGGCGGTACGCGGCGCCGCGGATCTTGAACGAACCCGTGCGCTGCAGGTTCTCCAGCTTCAGCTGGACCGGCACACCGAGCACCTCGGAGAGGTATTCCGAGCCCTCCAGCGGGGTCCGGCTGATCAGCGGTCGCAGCGTCTGCGCGGCATCCTCGAACTCGGCCAGCGTCGGCAGGGTCACGCACGTCTCCTTCGGGGTCGGGGAACGGTGCTCCAGATCAGGTCGCCCGGTGCCGGGGCCTTGCCCGTCTCCCACGCCCGGCTGGAGAGATACACGCCGGCCACGTTCACGAAGGCGGCCAGCGGCACGGCGAACAACGCGCCGGGGATGCCGCCGATCATGGCGCCGCCGGCGACCACGAGCACGACCGCCAGCGGATGCACCTTGACCGCGGAGCCCATCAGCAGCGGCTGCAGGATGTGCCCTTCGATCTGCTGCACCGCCAGCACCACCGCCAGCATCCACACGGCGATCCAGACGCCGTTGTACACGAGGGCGAGGAACACCGCGAGGGCACCGGTGACGACCGCGCCGACGAGAGGGATGAACGAGCCGAGGAAGACCAGCACGCCGACGGGGATGGCCAGCGGCACGCCCAGCAGGAACGCGCCGAGCCCGATGCCGACCGCGTCGATCGTGGCCACCAGCAGCTGGGTGCGCGCATAGTTGACGACCGTGACCCAGCCGGCACGCGCGGCGCCGTCGACGGCGATGCGCGCGCGGGCGGGGAACAGCTTCGTCGTCCATCGCCAGATCCCGCCGCCGTCGGCGAGGATGCACAGCAGGATGAACAGGGTCAGCAGCGCGCCGGTGCCGACGTGCCCGACGGTCGAGCCGATGGCCAGCGCCCCGGACCACAGCGCCTGGCCCTGCTCCTGCAGCAGGGTCAGCGCCTGTCCGAGATAGTCGTCGATCTGCTCGGCCGTCAGGTGCAGCGGGCCGTCGATGAGGTATTGCCGGAACTGGGTCACGCCCTCGACCGTGCGGGCCTGGACCGATGCCCACTGCAGCGTGATCTGCCAGACCGCCAGCCAGAGCAGGCCGGAGACGATCGCGAACGTGCCGATGACGGCGATGACGATGGCCAGCCAGCGCGGCACCCGGTGACGCAGCATCCAGGTGAACGCGGGCCAGACCAGGGCCGCGATGAGGATCGCGACCATCAGCGGGACCACGAGGAGCTTCAGCTGGATCACCAGCCAGATCACCACGCCCGCCGCCGCGGCGATGACCAGCAGCCGCCAGGCGAACGCGGTGGTGACCCGCAGTCCCCGTGGCACGGCGTCGGTGACCTCCGTGGACACGGTCCGGTTCCGCAGCGCGTCGAGGAACGTTCCGCGCGGCTTCTGCTCGGAGTCCGTCATCCGGCCAGTCTAGGACGGCACGGCGTCCGATCCCCCCGCGGCGTCCTAGGGTTGACGGGTGCGTTCCCGCCTGTCCCTCCCCGAGGCGCGCCGCGTCGCCCTGGCCGCGCAGGGAGTCGGCCGGCCCGTGGCGATCCCGGTCTCCTCTCGGGCGATGCGCCGCGAGCTGGGGCGGATGGGGGTGCTGCAGATCGACTCCGTCAACGTGTTCGCCCGATCGCACTACATGCCGTTGTTCTCGCGTCTGGGTCGTTACGACACGGCGCAGCTGGACCGGATGCTGTTCGCCTCGCGCGCGCCGTACGTGGAGGTGTGGGCGCATCAGGCGGCGTTCGTGCCGGCCGAGGACTGGGCGCTGTTCGCCTTCCGGATGGCCGAGCACCGCGAGCGCCACGCGCGTCGAGTCGACCCCGACACCCTCCGCTGGGTACGCGACGAGCTCGCGTCGCGAGGACCGCTGCGACCGGGCGAGATCGAGACGGATGCCGCCCGTGCACCCCGCGGGCCGTGGTGGGACTGGGGCGCCGTGAAGCACGCGCTGGAGCATCTCTGGCGCTGCGGGGAGGTCGCGATCGCCGGCCGGCGCGGCTTCGAGCGGCGGTACGGGCTGGTCACGGACGTCCTCCCGGCGGACGTGCTCTCACGCCCGGTGCCGCGTGAGGAGGCGCTGCGCGTGCTGGTGCTGCGTGCCGCCCAGGCCTGTGGCGTGGCGACCGTCGCCGACCTGGACGACTACTGGCGCATCGGCGATCAGCGCACCGTCCGCGAGATCGTGCGCGACCTCGCCGCGGCGGGCACGCTGGTCCCCGTCGCGGTCGACGGGTGGCGTGAACCGGCGTGGCTGCACGCCGAGGCGCGCGTCCCGCGCCGGCTGACGGCGGCCACGGTGCTGACGCCGTTCGACCCGGTCGTGTGGTTCCGGCGGCGCGCCGAGCGGCTGTTCGGCTTCGACTACCGAATCGAGATCTACACGCCGGCCGAGCGCCGTCGCTTCGGCTACTACTCGCTGCCGGTGCTCGTGGACGATGCGCTGGTGGGACGCGTCGACCTGAAGGCGGACCGTTCCGCGTCGGTGCTGCGCGTGCAGTCCGCATGGTGGGAGCCGGGGCGTCCCGCGGCGGCCGCCGAGCGGCTGGCCGGCGTGCTGCGCGAGGCGGCCGCGTGGCAGGGGCTCGCCGGCGTCTCGATCTCGCGCTGGGGCGACGCGACCGGCGACCTGGCCGCAGCGCTGCCGGATGCCGAGCGGCACGAGCACGCGCTCGCCGAGGCCGTCGCGCTGGCGAGCGAGGAGCCGGGCTGAGCCGGTCAGTCGGTGAGCTTCACCTGGTATTGGATGAATCCGCTGCGGGTGGCGACGCGATCGTAGAGTGCGCGCGCCGTCTCGTTCGTCTCCTCGGTCAGCCAATAGACCTTCGCCGAGCCGTGCTGTCGCGCCCAGGTCACGACGTGCGCGATCAGCGCCGCACCGACCCCGGCGCGGCGAGCAGCTGGCGCGACGAAGAGGTCCTCCAGATAGCAGTAGTCCGTCCTCGTCCACGTCGCCGGATGCGTCAGCCAGTGGACGAGACCGACCGCGTCACCTCGCTCGTCTCGTGCGAACGCGCCATGAACCGGCGATGCCGGATCGAGCAGGCGGTCGAAGGCAGCGGCCGAGGTCTCCGCGTCCAGGCGCGCCTCGTAGAAGGCGAGATATCCGTTCCACAGTGCTCGCCATTCTGCATCGTCCTCGGGAGTCATCGCGTGGATGGTCACCATCCGGTGAGCCTACCTTCCGCGACAGCCCGGCCGATGTCGGAGGCCCCCGGCAGAATCGGAGTATGGCAACGCAGTCCCCCGCTCCCTCGGTCGACGAGACCGCCGGGCTGGTGCACGCGCTGTTCGCTGCCGTCGCCGATCCTGCGGCACTGGTGGCATCGAGCGACGACGAGCTGCTGGCTGCCGTGGTCGATGCCGAGAGGCTCGGCCGGGTGATCGATGCGGTGCGGATGCTGGCCGCCGGCGAGGTCGCCGAGCGCTCACGGCGGATGCTGGGCCCTGACTCGCTCGCCGTCAAGCGCGGGTGCCGCTCGGCGGCCGAGCTGCTGGAGCGGATCACCGGCATCGCGGGGGCGACGGCGCGCGAGCGGCTGCGCACGGCCGAGCGGCTGCGGCCCGGCGCGACCCTCGCCGGCGAACTGCTGCCGTCAGCGTTCCCGGCCGTGTACGGGGCGGTGGCGCGCGGCACGCTGTCCGTCGATGCCGCGGCCGCGATCACCGCCCTGCTCGGACCCGCGCGAGAGCACGGCGTCGACGCAGAGGATCTGGCGGCAGCGGAGCGAGAGCTCGTCGACGCGGCGCTCGGCACCGGGACCGGCTGTCCGGCCTCGGCCGACGAGGTACGCATCATGGCGCAGGCGTGGGCGCTGTTCCTCGACCCCGATGGTGCTCTGCCCGACGAGCAGAAGGGCATGCGCCGACGAGGGCTCACCCTGGGCAGACCGCACGACGGCACCGTGCCGTGCCGCGGCGAGCTGCTGCCGGAGGTCGCCGCCCAGCTGCAACGGCTGATCGACGCCTATGACAACCCGCATGTCGCCCGCGCGGCGCAGGGCGTACGCGGTCCGGTCTTCCACGAGGACGGGCCGATGACGGCGGCCCGGACGCCCGACACCCGCTCGGCGACGCAGCGCCGACACGATGCGCTCGCCGGCATCCTGGCCGCCGCAGCCTCGCATGCCGGAACCCCCGCGCTCGGCGGCGCGGCACCCACTCTCGTCGTCGCCGTCACCCCCGACCAGCTCGACGCCGCCGACGGGGTCGCGTTCCTCCAGGGCGTCGACGCCGATCTCGCACCCGTCCCCGCCGCGGTCGCCCGGCACACCGGGTGCGCCGGGCAGGTGCAGAAGGTCGTGATCGCCCCCGAGGGCCGCATCATCGAGCTGGATGCGCCGCAGCGCATCTTCACGGCGCATCAGCGCCGGGCCATCACCCTGCGCGACGGCGGGTGCATCATCCCCGGCTGTCACGTGCCCGCGACCTGGTGCGAGGTGCATCACGTGATCGACCACGTGAAGGGCGGAGCGACGCACACCGATAACGGGGTCCTGCTCTGCTGGTGGCACCACCGCACGATCGACACCTCCGGCTGGGAGATCCGGTTCCGCGACGGCGTCCCCTGGATCAGGCCGCCGGGCTGGCTGCACCCCGCCCGCACCTGGCATCCCGCGCCGCAGTCGCCACTGCAGGCCTGGCGCCGACGACGCGCGGTGCGGCGGCGGGCGCGCACCGTGATGACGCCCGCGTGACCTCTCACTCCTCGGGCGACCACGCCCGCGGACGCCGTGACGCCCTGGGGAACCGGCCCCGCACGGTCAGAACCGGCCGCCCATCTCGTGCAGCCTGGCGATACGGTCCGGGATCGGCGGGTGCGTGGCGAACAGGCGCGCCATCGCGTTCGGCCGCAGCGGATCGGCGATCCACAGGTGCGCCATCGACGTGTTGGCGCGTCTGAGCGGCGCCGCATGCTCCTGCAGCTTCGCGAGCGCGGACGCGAGGCCCTCCGGGTCACGGGTGGTCAGCGCGCTCGTGGCGTCGGCGAGATACTCGCGCTGACGAGAGATCGCGGCCTGCACCAGCGCGGCGAGCAACGGCGCCACGATCGCCGCGACGATCCCGAAGATCAGGAACACGAGCTGAGCCTGGTTGTTGCCGCCGCGACGGCCGCCGCCGAAGAAGGCGATGCGCAGCAGCATGTCGGCGACCAGTCCGAGCGCGACGACGAGGCCGAACACGAGGAGCGACACTCGGATGTCGTAGTTGCGGATGTGGCCGATCTCGTGGCCGAGCACGCCTTCCAGCTCCCGGTCGGTCATGACCTCGAAGAGCCCCGTCGTCACGGTGATCGCGGCCTTGTCCGGCGTCCGCCCCGTCGCGAACGCGTTCGGCGTCGGGTCGTCGACGACGTAGAGCCTCGGCATGGGCGTGCCCGTCGCGATGCAGAGGTTCTCGACCAGCCGGTAGTACCGCGGCGCGTCCGCCTTCGACACCTCGAGCGCCCCGGACAGCGCGAGAGCCTCCCGGTCGGCGAGGAAGTACTGCGCGACGGCGTACCCGGCCGCGCCGACGAGCACGAACGCGGTGATCCACCAGTTGTTCCCGGCGAGCCAGCCGGCGAGCGCTCCGATCGCTCCCAGGAGCAGCACGAAGAAGATGAGGATGAACCAGGTGTTGCGCTTGTTGCGCGCGATCGCGGAGTACACGCGACGGGCTCAGTGCTGGATCAGAACTGCACGCGCGGCGGCTCGGCGATCGCCGCGCCGTCGACGACCTCGAAGAACTCGCGCTCGCTGAACCCCAGGCGGCGCGCGAACAGGTTGTTCGGGAACACCTTGATCTTCGTGTTCAGCTCACGCACGCCGCCGTTGTAGAACCGCCGCGAGGCCTGGATCTTGTCCTCGGTGTCGACGATCTGCTGCTGCAGCTGCAGGAAGTTCTGGCTCGCCTGGAGCTGCGGATACGCCTCGGCGACGGCGAAGATCGACTTCAGCGCCTGCTGCATATGCCCCTCGGCGATGCCCGCCTCGGCCGGGCCGGAGGCGTTGATCGTCTCCGCGCGCGCCTGGGTGACGTTCTCGAAGACGGCCTTCTCGTGCGCCGCGTAGCCTTTGACGGTCTCGATGAGATTCGGCAGCAGATCGGCCCGTCGCTTGAGCTGGACGGTGATGTCGCTCCAGGCCTCGTCGACCCGCACTCCGAGCTGCACCAGCGAGTTGTAGGTCGCCCAGAGGTAGACGCCGACGATCACCACCAGTGCGACGACGATCAGAACCGGGATGAGCCATTCCCACATAGCCGAAGTCTCCGTTTCGTATTGGCTTCATCCTACGCCGCGCGGCTGATCACTCGCCGAGCACGCGGACCAGGTAGGCGTTGGCGAAACGACGGTCGGGGTCGAGCCGATCGCGCAGGGCGAGGAAGTCGTCGAAACGGGGATAGCGCGCACGCAGCGTCCCGGCGTCCAGCGTGTGCATCTTGCCCCAGTGCGGGCGTCCGTCGAAACCGGTGAGGAGGAGGTCCTCGACGGCACGGAAGTACGCGGTCGGGTCCTCGCGCCAGTACCGGTGGACGGCGATGTAGGCGCTGTCGCGCTCGTACGCGGTGGAGAGCCAGCGGTCGTCCGCGGCAGCGACGCGCACCTCGATCGGGAACGAGACCGCCCAGCGCTCCCGGTCGATCATCTCGCGCAGCGCGTCGAACGCGGGGCCGAGGTGCGCTGCCGGGATCGCGTACTCCATCTCGCGGAAGCGGACGTCGCGGTTCTGCGTGAACACACGGGTCGAGCGGTCGGTGTACTCCCGCTCGCCGATCGTCCGGGCGCCGAGCCGGGCCAGCGGCGTCGACAGCGGCGGCACGACGGTGGCGGCCGCGCACAGCGCCCGATACGCATAGGTGGACAGCAGCGTCTCCTCCACCCACTTCTTCGCCGCGGGCAAGGGATGCCGCGGCGCGCTCTCCTGGCGCCGCGTGTTCTGCTTGGTCAGCGCGACATCGGTGCGTGGGAACCAGTAGAACTCGACGTGATCGGTCGCGCGCATCCGCTGGTCGATGTCGGCGCGCACCGTGTCGAGGGGCTCTCGCCGTTCGGCCGCGTGCAGGAGGAAGGCCGGCACGACCTGCAGCGTCACCTCGACCAGGATGCCGAGCGCGCCGAGGCCGAGCGCGACGGCGGGCAGCAGCTCCGCGTTCTCGGCGTCGTCGACGCGCATCAGCTCGCCGTCGGCCGTGACCAGCGTGACGCCGACGACCTGCGTGGAGATCCCGCCGAAGGCGGCCCCGGTGCCGTGCGTGCCGGTCGAGACCGCACCGGCGACGGTCTGCCGGTCGATGTCGCCCAGGTTGGTCATCGCCCAGCCGTACGGCGCGAGCAGCCGCGGGATCCGATGCAGCGGAGTGCCCGCCCGCAGCGTCACGCGCCGCCGATCGCGGTCGAGGTCCGCGATCCCCTGCAGGTCGCGCAGGTCGAGCAGGATGTCGGGCGCCACCGCGATGCCGCTGAAGCTGTGACCGGCGCCGACCGCCTTGATGCGCAGGCCCCGTAACGCGGCGGATCGCACGGCGCGCTGCACCGCGCCCACGGAGGCGGGGAACTCCACGTGCATCGGATGCACGCGCGCCGTGCGCCCCCAGTTGCGCCACGTGCCGCCCGGTCTGGTCACAGGAACGCCCTCCCCTCGCCGCGATAGGTCGGGTATTCGGCCACGACGTCGTCGCCCGAGACGACGGCGTAACGGTCGACGCGCTCGGCGAGCTCGCCGCTCTTGGCGTGACGGAACCAGACGCGGTCGCCCGCGCGCAGCGAGCGCGCGTTCGGCCCCTGCAACGGCGTCTGCACCTCTCCCGCGCCTTCCCGGCCCAGCGTGCGCAACCCGGTCGGCCACACCGGCTCGGGCTGGCGCGAGGCCACCGGGGGCCCGGAGGCGACCCAGCCGCCGCCGAGGACGGTGGCGACGTCGGGCAGCGGCTTGCGCACGACATCGAGGGCGAAGGCCGCGGCGGGCGCCGGATCGAACGCGCGGTAGCGGGAGAACAGGTGCCCGGCGAGCAGCCCGCTGCCGGCGGTGACCTCGGTGACCGCCTCGTCCGCGGCGGTCACCTCGAGCGAGCCCGTGCCGCCGCCGTTGACGAACTCGAGCGGCGCGACGTCGCGCAGCGCCGTCGCGATGGCGCCGCGCCGCTCCCGCAGCTCGTCGGCGGAACGGCGCTGCATCCAGCGGATGACGGGGTCGCCGGGGCCGGCGGCATCCGGCTGCCCCGCGATCTGCGCCTCGTACATCATGAGACCCACCAGACGGAACCCGGGACGGCCGGCGATGTGGCGGGCGAACCGGGTCACGTCCGCGACCTCGTGCAGGGGCGAGCGGCGCACGCCCACGTGCCCGAGCGCGGCGTTGCGCCAGGAGGCGTCCGCATCGATCGCGACGCGGATCACCGGGCGCGTGCCCGGTGCGGCCACGGCGTCGACCAGATCGAGCTGGGCGGGGTCGTCGACCATGAGGGTGATGCGTGCGGCGGCCGCGTCGTCGGCGACCAGCCGGCCCAGCGCGACCCGGTCGGCCGTGGGGTAGCCGAGCACGACGTCGCGGTGCAGATCGTCGCCGGAGCCGGCGAGCCACAGCGCCTCGGGCAGGGTGAAGGCCAGGATGCCGGCGAAGCCCGGCATCCGCAGCAGCGCGTCGAGCACCTCCCGCACCCGGATCGACTTGCTCGCCACCCGGATCGGCACTCCCCCGGCGCGCACGAGCATGTCCAGCGCGTTGTACCGCAGGGCGTCGACGTTCAGCGCCGCGACGGGTGCCGGCACGGTCGCCGTGGCGTGTGTCATCGCCCCCCAGTAGGCCCACGGCTCGCGCCATGGCTCGGCGGCGCCCCGCGGCGCGAGCAGATCGAGGGTCACGGCGCCAGCCTACGCGCGCGTGCGGATCCCGATCACCGTCCTCACGCGTCCACGCTTCCGAGGAGATCCTCGCTTCTGAGGAGGATCGTGCGCCTGACGCACCTCGGCATCCGGAATCTCCTCAGAACCGTGACCGACGGCACGACACCGGATGCCGTACCCCCGATGGGACTCGAACCCACACTGAAGCGATTGCACGTCGTGCGCCTGATCCGTCCGCTTACTCCTGATAATACTGACTTGGCCGGCAATCGGCCGCGGTTAGAGCCAGTGGCAAACAGGCAAACGAGCGCATTAAGTGGCGAATATGTGGCAAACGCCATAGCGGACCACGTCGTCGTTCGGCGCCGGCTCAGCTGGCCTCATCGAGCCCGGGGGCCGCTCCGCCCAGCCGTCGACAATATCAGCGGGCGGCAGAAGCTTCGCGCGAGTGATGACCGTCTCCCAGTCGCCGTTGTAGTCGGAGACCCTGTTGTCCTTCACCGTGCCGCCGGAGATCACGACCCGAGACCCCTCGACCGGGTCCCAGTTCACGCTCAGCCCGCCAGGCGTCTCCACCTGGTTGTCGACGACACCGGAAGTCTTCCAGTAGATAACGTGACCATCGTCGTCCATCATCGTCACGTGATGAGCGGGCAGCTGGCTGAGCGCGTCGGTCGCTGGTTGAGGGTCGAGGTCTTCGGATGATGGGAGTTCCTACACTGACCATCTTCCGGAAGACCTCGACCTTCCGGAAGACCTCGACGTGCTCCACGCTACCTTCGCGACCCCTGATCTGACCGTGTTCTGCCGTCTCGACGAGCTCGGGCTCGTTGCGACGGGACAGTCGATCGGCCCGGACCGGGCGGTGATCGAGTGCCGCGTCGCCGAGCCGGATCCGTGGTGCCGGGGCTGTGGTAGTCAGGCGCTCTCGCGCGGGACGGACACGCGGCGGCTCGCGCATGAGCCGTTCGGGCACCGCCCCACGACGTTGCTGGTCCGTGTCCGCCGATACACGTGCGCCGGTGCGGGAGATCCTGGCGTGAAGACCTCGCTGCTGCGGCACCTGAGCGGGCGAAGCTGTCTCGTCGAGGGATGCGGTGGGCGCTGGAAGGCATCGTGCTCGACCACCTCACCGCGTCGCGTCTCGCCGCAGGTCTCGGGGTGTCCTGGCACACGGCGAACGATGCGGTCCTCGCCGAAGGACGTCGAGTGCTCATCGACGAGCGTGGCCGGTTCGATGGGGTCCGGGTGATCGGCGTCGACGAGCATGTCTGGCGTCACACCCGCCACGGCGACCACTACGTGACCGTGATCATCGACCTCACCCCGGTGCGCGAGAAGACGGGACCGTCCAGGCTGCTGCACATGCTCGAAGGCCGTGTTCAAGTCCTGTCTCGCCGCCCGCCCGCAGCACTGGCGCGACGGGGTCGAGGTCGTCGCGATCGACGGGTTCACCGGGTTCAAGACCGCTGCTACGGACGAACTGCCCGACGCGGTGACGGTGATGGACCCGTTCCACGTCGTGAGGCTGGCCGACGACGCGCTCGACGAGTGCCGCCGCCGGATCCAGCGCGACACGTTCGGGCGGCGCGGGCGGAAGAACGACCCGCTCTACAAGGCCCGCTGCACCCTCCACACCGGCGCCAGCCTGCTCACCGAACACCAGCACCGCCTGGAGGAGCTCTTCGCGAACGAGCAGAACGCCGAAGTCGAGGCGACCTGGCGCATCTAACAGCGGATGATCACCGCTTACCGGGAACCCGACTGCAAGCTCGGGAAGTTCGTCATGCAGCAGGTCATCGACTCGCTCTCCAGCAGCGTCCCGACCCTGCTCGTCGAACTGCGTCGCCTCGGCCGCACCCTGAAGCAGCGCACCGCCGACATCCTCGCGTTCTTCGACAGACCCGGCACCAGCAACGGCCCGACCGAGGCCATCACCGGCTGACTCGAGCACCTCCGCGGCTCGGGCCCTGGGCTTTCGGAACCTGACGAACTACATCGCACGGTCGCCGCTGGAGACCGGCGGCTTCAGACCCCACCTACACCCTCAAATGCGATGAACCCCTATACGTCGTGCCAGCGCAAGACGCAGAATGCGCCAGTGAGGGAGAGACCAACCCACACGATCAAGACAATCATTGAAAGAATCGGACCATCAGTAGAGGACTCGAAAATACCGACACCTGCACTAGGGAGGAACCGAAAAACAGCACGAGCCCAATCCGTTCCAATGGCAAGTAGAACAATAGGAACCAGGAGAAGAACGCCTAGCGAGCATACAATTCCCCAAACAAGTGATCTAGTAAAAAAGGCAATTCCGAAAGAAAATAAAGAAATAAGTGCCAGGAACAGCGCCGCTCCCAGAATTGCGTAAATGATATCGAACCCCAGATCGCCGCCGCTCTGTGAGGAACTGGAAAGTGCGAAGGCCGCGGGGATGACCGAAAGCCCGAAAGCCAACAGTGCAGCCAAAAACACCGCTATAAACAGGGAAATCGATTTCGAAATAAGAAGCAACGCTCGATTTGGAATGCGCAATAGAGATTCCCCAATTTGATGTCCCCGGTATTCGTGCCCCGCGTACATAGATCCGATGATCGCCGCCAAGAAGCCATCCGAGTTCGCACTCGAAACGATGAACATGGCGCCATTGTTGGGTGATGCGCTCAAATCGCTGCCGTTCCGCAGCGTGAGGGGAATGTCATTGATGGTGGATGCTGTGAGCGCGCAGAGCCCCACCTGAAACACAACCAGCGCCACGACGCACCAAACAACCGATCGCAGAACCCAGAAGGCGTACATCTCTGAACCCAGCGCCCGCCAGAACGTCACCCCTGGAAATGCGGTTCTTCCGAACACTCCGTCGTTCACCAATCCTTCTGTCGCCAACACGTATCCACTTAGAGCGTCCCTAACTCGTGGCTCGACGAATACTCACTCGCAGCATTGGTGAGACGGAAGTACACGTCCTCAAGACTTCCGGGCACCTCTACGCCAGCACTCAGGGGGACATTGAATCGTTCCGCAATCCTTCGAACCTGGTCAATGCCGGCAAAGATGCTTAGGGTATCGGCGCTGAGAAAGTGATAGTAGACCTGAGACGACCGCAGTGCGGCAGCCAAATCGCTTGAACGCGTTGTCTGGACGCGAGCCGCCACAACACCATGCTTGTCTAGGATCGACTGCACGGAATCATGAGCAACAACTTTTCCCAGCCCCATAATAATCAGACGATCGGCCAAGTCGGCTATTTCGCTGACACTATGACTCGATATCAAAACCCCTCGCCCGCTACTGACAAAGTAGCTCAGAAATCCCCTCATCCACGAAATCCCCTCAGGATCCAATCCATTCAGCGGTTCATCCAGCACCAGCAGCCGAGGATCTCCCAAAAGAGCTGCGGCCATTTTCAACCGCTGCCGCATTCCAAGCGAATATGTTCCAATTGCCTTGTTGCCAGCGGCGGTCAAGCCACTCCAAGAAAGAACTTCTTCTACGCGTGAGCTTTTGATTCCGTGAGTAATGGCCATTCGCTTAAGGTAGCGTCGAGCGTTAAACCCACTTGGAAGGGTGGTGAACTCTAGCGAGGCGCCAACTTTACGGATTGGAGCAGACAAGGATGCGTAGGTCTCGCCGTCAATCAGCGCCGCACCTGAATCCACCGAAGATAATCCGAGAATCATTCGAATCGTCGTTGTCTTGCCTGCACCATTCGGGCCTAGGAGTCCGATAATTTCACCTGGACGCACTTCAAAACTGATCGAATCAACAACTCGCTTCGAACCTATAGTCTTCGACAAGTTTTCGACTTCAAGCACGTCTTACCTCTTCGCAGCTCCGGAATGAAACGAACCGCGAATACTCGCGACGTACTCGTCGCATGCATCCGCGGCTCGTTTCACATAAAGCGTTATCGAATCAGAATTACAACCAGCACCCAGGAACCGTTGTAATAATAGCACCCCGTGAGTGCCGGGAAATACGCGACCTCGTAGACATTCGCCCAGAACTGGCATTCCACCTCGGAACCTAAAACTCGCCAGACATTGCCCCAATCAATATCGGCGGGACGGACGACGGACTGCTGTAGTGACTCTGGAGCCTGGGCTGCCGTGACGCTCGGAACGGTCGAGACGCTCGTGGCGGCATTCGCCGGAGCGGCAAGTCCCAGCGATCCGAATGTGATGATCAACGTCGCCACGAGGATGGCGGTCAGCTTTTTCCAGTTGCCTTTTAACATTTCACCTCCTTAAATCCTAGGAGATCCGATTTTGTATGGGATTGTCAGCAAAGCCTATTGGGACGTTCTCTGCAGTGTGGCCCGCCAGTTCATGAACACCTGCTGCCGGTATCTGTTCGCGGGAATTAGTTCGATATGTGCGAGGTTATTGGCATCCCACTCGAGCGCGCCGAATTCGTGCATCAACGAGTAGAGGCGAACGCCGTCCAAAATGGACACGCGATAAGTGGGCAGCCCGCGTCCTGGAACTTCACTCACTAGTTCGCTTAGAGAAGTTACAATTGTCCCGCCGCCGCCAAAGGAGATGATTGGGAATCGGACGGTGGCGAGCGTTTCGAGTGGGATGCCGACCGACTCGGCATAGGCTGGAAATTGCCACACTGGCACCGCCGGGCGATCTTCTGTCTCTGACCCCGCCAGCGACCCAACGAACAACGAGTCCGGGCGCGTACCCGCTGGGAGCCGGGCAGATGCCGCGATCTCCTGTAACAACAGCTCACGCTGTGCCGGGGTGAGAGGGCCTTCCGGAATCATCTGTTCCTCGATCCGCCAAAGCATTGCGTCCTTCCGGACGGGAGCAACCTGACAGTATCGCCGCCGCGGCTGACGTGCAAGGCTTGGGACTGCTGCCGGCTTAGCCTCGATTCACCGATGAGTCTGGGGTGCACGGGGTCCCCGTGATCGGGCCGTTTTGAGGTGCAGCGGGCAGGGCTGAGACCCGGGCGTCGCATCCCGGTCGTCCACTGGATCCTTGGTCGTGCCGTTTCGCGGCGTTGGTCAGCTGGTCGCGGCTGGTGGTGGTGCGTGTGTGATCGCGAACAGCCTTGTGAACGCGTTCTCCCAGGGCCACGCTGTCGGCAGGTGCAGCATGACGCGGCGTGCGGAGCAGGCCAGCCGTGCGGGCACGTGGACCCGGGTGCGGCGGATCGTCACGGTCGTCGCTCTGGCGAGCCTGCCGCCGTGATCGGCCAGGATGCTGGCGGCGCGGGTGGGGTTGAACGCGATCACGGGCCGCTCCTTTCGGAGACCCGGTCTTCCCCCGTGGTCTGCCGGAGCCTGTTTGGCGTAGGTGTGGGTGCGACCATAGCCATACCTATGTGTTCCGTACCGAACACGCCTGCGGTGGCACCAACCGCCGCACTAGTCGGGCCGACTGGCGCCATCTGTGGGGGTGTCTCCGCGCCAGCACCGATCGGAGCAATATCCGGCGAATAAGTGGCGAACGGCTACCCGACTGGGATGAGGTGGCCCATGTTCTATACCTCCCGATTACGCGGAATGATGCGGATGTTCAGGAGATTTTCCGTACCCCCGGTGGGACTCGAACCCACACTGAAGCGATTTTAAGTCGCCTGCCTCTGCCATTGGGCTACGGGGGCGCACCGCCACCCTAGCCGCGGCCGGACGTCACCGCGGACGCGAGGCGAACTCGTCGAAGAACGAGCGCGGCGTCTGCAGCGCCTCGATGCCGACGATGTCGCGGCCGAGCCAGAAGTTGTTCCACCAGCCCCACAGCACCCGCCACTTGCGCTCCCACGACGGCATCGCCAGTCCGTGATAGCCGCGGTGGGCGACCCAGGCGACGAAGCCCTTGAGCGCGAGCTTGCCCGACTGGAAGACGCCGTTGTAGAGGCCGAGCCCCGCGACCGCGCCGAGGTTCTTGTGCACGTAGTCTCGCGGCAGCTCGCCGCGGATCACGGCGGTGATGTTCTTGGCGAGGCGCTTGGCCTGTCGCACGGCGTGCTGCGCGTTGGGCACGCAGAAGCCCCCCACCCCGCCGCCGCTGAGATCCGGCACCGCGGCGACGTCGCCCGCCGTCCAGGCGCCCTCGACGACGCTGCCCTCGGCGTCGACGACCTGGAGGGTCGCCTTCGCCCGGATGCGGCCGCGCTCCTCGCTGGGCAGGTCGCTGCCCTTGACCACCTGCGGGTTGGCCATCACGCCGGCCGTCCACACGATGATGTCGGTGGGGATGACCTCGCCGGTCGAGAGCTCGACGTTGCCGTCGACGGCGCCGGTCACCTGCGTGTCGAGGTGCACGAACGCGCCGCGCTTCGCGAGGTCCTTCAGCACCCACTCGCTCGTCTTCAGCGACACCTCGGGCATGATGCGGCCCATCGCCTCCACGAGGTGGAAGTGGGTCTCGTCGAAGCTCAGCTGCGGGTACTTCGCCAGCAGCGAGGAGGCGAAGTTGCGCAGCTCGGCGAAGGTCTCGATGCCGGCGAAGCCTCCGCCGACGACGACCACGGTCAGCAGCCGCTCCCGCGCCGGACCGGGCGGGAGCGCGGCGGCCTTGTCGAAGTTCGAGAGCAGCTTGTCGCGCACCCAGACGGCTTCCTCGATGGCCTTCATGCCGATCGCGTTGTCGGCGATGCCGGGGATCGGGAAGGTGCGGGACACCGAGCCGGCGGTGACGACGATCTCGTCGTACGGGAAGGCGTAGGGCTCGCCGCCCTCGGGGGTGATCGTGGCGACCTTGTTGGCGTGGTCGATCTTGGTGACCTTCGCGGTCACCACGTTCGTGCGCGAGAGATGACGCCGGGTGGAGACCACCGCGTGACGGGGCTCGATGGAACCGGCGGCGACCTCCGGGAGGAACGGCAGGTAGGCCATGTACGGCAGCGGGTCGACGACGGTGACGTCGGCCTCCCCGCGGCGCAGGTGCTTCTCGAGCTTCCACGCGGTGTAGAACCCCGCGTAGCCGCCGCCCACGATGAGGACACGGGGGGTGACGGTGGTCTCGGTGCTTGTCACGATGAGGAGGACTCCTGGGATTCAACGGTTGCGCGGGATGCGCGCGCCGATCGGACACGTCGGACAGCAGCGGTGACGCCGAGCGCTATCAGTATAGCGGCGAGTGTGAGCGCCGACAGCGGCAGCGAGCCGTAGAGGAGGGTGTCCGGCGTCGGCAGCAACGGGGACACCGCCGTCGACGGCTGCTCCGCCGCCGGCAGCGCCGGCACCGCCACGGCCGTCGTGTCCGGGTCGGGGGCCGCGGTCACCGCGGCGCGCCGGTGCACGCGGATCCACTCGCGCAGGTCCCCCATCGGATTGGCCGTGACCGTGGCGACCTCGGCCGAGACGGCCGCGGCGGCGTCCACGATGCCGTAGCCGTAGAGCGCGTCCGGGAGGTCGGTCACCCCGGCGGGGGCGTTGGCGGTGCGGATGATCCGGTTGATCACGTTCGCGGCATCCAGCTCGGGGTGCGCGGCCCGCACGAGGGCGACGATTCCGGCCACGATCGGGGCGGCGCCGCTCGTGCCGCTCCATCTCACGAGGGTGCCGTCGGCGGACACCCCGAGCAGTTCCTCGCTGGGGGCGGCGACGCCGATGGTGATCCCCTGCGTGGACGCCTCGACGCTCGCCTGCCCGTCCGGGCCGACACCCGCGACCGTGAGGACGCCGGGGATCGTCGCCGGCGCGCCGACCTGGTCGGTGCCGCTCCCCCGGTTGCCCGCCGCGACCACGACCACGACGTCGTGGTCGAACGCGTAGAGGAACGCGTCGTCCCAGCTGGTGTCCCAGTCCAGGGAGTTCGTCGTGAACGACAGGTTGATGACGTCCGCGCCGTTGTCGACCGACCAGCGGATGGCGTCGGCCACCTGCGTCGCGAACGGCACCGGGCTGCCGCTGTCGATGCCGAGCGAGACCGACAGCAGCTCCGCCTCCGGCGCGACCCCGATCATCCCGGACACCGGGCGCGCCGCGGCGAGCGAGGCGACCCAGCTGCCGTGGTCGCGATCCGACGAGCCCACCGGTGTGCGGCCGTCGGCGCTTCCCTGGCCGGAGAGATCCGTGCCGGCCGCCACGGCGTCGGCGAAGGCCGATGCCGTGCCGATGCCGGTGTCGATGATCGCGATGCGCTCGCCCGCGCCCTTCGTCGTCCGCCACGCCTGGGTGATGCCGTTGTCGGTGAGCCAGTACTCCTGCGACTGCAGGTCGGTCGCGGCGGCGGCGGGCTCCGTCGGGGCCAGCACCGCCGCGACCAGGATCACCGCGGCGATCCCGAGACGGCGCGAGGCGCTCACGAGCCAGGACCGTCCGTCGCCGCGCCGGGCTCGGCGCAGACGCACCGTGCCGGCGACCAGTCGGCGCGGGCGAGCGCCGCGTCCCCGATCGGGTTGACGCCGGGGCCCGCGGCCAGCGCGTGTCCGGCCAGGGCGTGCAGGCACTTCACCCGGGTCGGCATGCCGCCCGCCGAGACGCCGGCGATCTCGGGCACCTCGCCGTAGCGGGCACGGTCGGCGAGGTAGGACCGGTGGGCGGCGAGGTAGGCCGCGGCGACATCGGGATCGTCGAGCTGTGCGGCGAGCTCGGGCATCACGTGCTCGGCCTCCAGCCGCGACATCGCGGCGGTCGCGACCGGGTGGGTGAGGTAGTAGAAGGTCGGGAACGGCGTGCCGTCGGCGAGTCGGGGCGCGGTCGCGACGACGGTCGGGTTCCCGCACGCGCACCGCGCCGCGACGCCCACGACGCCCCGAGCCGGACGGCCGAGCTGGGCCCGCAGCACAGCCAGCTCGGCGTCGGTCACGGGCGCGAAGGGGGGCGTGGTCACCCCGCCAGGCTACCGGCCCGACGCGGTCAGTCCTCGGGTCCGACCGCCGTCTGCGCGGCACCCGCGGCCACCACCGAGCTCACCAGCTGCGACATCCAATCGGTCGGCGTCTGCTGCACCTCGTCGCTGACCGGCGTCTCGTCCTGCGGCTGGTCGGCGGCGTCCAGATCGTTGTCGACCAGATACACGACCTCGCCCGGCTTCACGTAGTACAGCCGTTCGCGGGCCTGGGTCATGATGTATGCCGGATCGCTCCAGCGCTCGCTCTCGGTCTGCAGCTCGTCGATCTCGTCCTGCGTGACCGACACCGACTGCTCGAGCACCGCGATGCGCTGCCGCTGGTCGACGTAGGTGCCGATCGTGGGCACGAGCACCAGCACCGCCAGCACGACCAGGCCGAGCATGATGACCATGAAGCCGGACAGGCGGATGCCGCCGAGCCACTCGCGCACGTCGACCCGGCGCCGCGGCGTCCGCGCCGGCCGCCGGGAACGGGAAGGGGGAGCCGTTCTCTCGGACAACGACTCCCCCTTCCGCGGGCTCTGATCAGGATGCGCGGGGCGTCAGCCCTGGAACCGGGGGAAGGCGCCGCGGCCGGCGAAGGTCGCCGCCTCGCCCAGCTCCTCCTCGATGCGCAGAAGCTGATTGTATTTCGCGACGCGCTCGCTGCGCGCAGGCGCACCGGTCTTGATCTGGCCGCAGTTGGTGGCCACCGCCAGGTCGGCGATCGTCGTGTCCTCGGTCTCGCCGGAGCGGTGCGAGAGCATCGAGCGGTAGCCGTTCGAGGTGGCCAGGCTCACGGCGTCCAGCGTCTCGCTCAGCGTGCCGATCTGGTTGACCTTCACGAGCAGCGCGTTGGCGACGCCGAGGTCGATACCCTTCTGCAGGCGGGCCGGGTTGGTGACGAACAGGTCGTCGCCGACGAGCTGCACCTTCGTGCCGAGCTTCTCGGTGAGCGCCCTCCAGGCGTCCCAGTCGTCCTCGGCCAGGGCGTCCTCGATCGTGACGATCGGGTAGTTGTCGACCAGGTCGGCGAAGTAGTCGGTGAGCTGCGCGGCCGTCCACGGCTTGCCCTCGACCGTGTAGACGCCGTCGTGGAAGAACTCGGTCGCTGCCACGTCGAGGCCCACGGCGATGTCGGTGCCGGGGGTGAAGCCCGCCTTCTCGATCGCCTTCAGCAGGAAGTCGAGGCCCTCGCGGTTGCTGGGGAGGTCGGGGGCGAAGCCGCCCTCGTCGCCGAGGCCGGTGCCGAAGCCCGCGGCCTTCAGCTCGCCCTTGAGGACGTGGTAGACCTCGGTGCCCCACCGCAGCGAGTCCGCGTAGGTCGCAGCCCCGATGGGCGCGAGGAAGAACTCCTGGAAGTCGATGCCGTTGTCGGCGTGCTCGCCGCCGTTGATGACGTTGAACAGCGGGACCGGCAGCACATGGGCGTTCGGGCCGCCGATGTAACGGAACAGCGGCAGGTCGGCGCTGTCGGCGGCGGCCTTGGCCACCGCCAGGCTCACGCCCAGGATGGCGTTGGCGCCGGTGCGCGACTTGTTGTCGGTGCCGTCGGTGGCGATGAGGATCTCGTCGATGACCCGCTGCTCGCTCGCGTCGATGCCCTCGACCGCCGGCCCGAGCTCGTCGATGACGGCGTCCACGGCCTTGAGCACGCCCTTGCCGCCGTAGCGGCTCTTGTCGCCGTCGCGCAGCTCGTACGCCTCGAACGCCCCGGTCGACGCGCCGGAGGGGACGGCCGCGCGCTGGACGATGCCGTCGTCGAGCAGCACCTCCACCTCGACGGTCGGGTTTCCGCGCGAATCCAGGATCTCGCGCGCGCCTACAGCCTCGATCAGTGCCACTGGGGACTCCTTGAGTTGGGGAGGTGGGTCTCGGGCTCGTGTGCCCGCGTCGAGTCTAGTGACGACGGCTGTCGGCGAGGAGAGCGAGTCGCTCAGCCCGCGACGGCGTCGGTCAGCACGGCGACCGCGACGCCGTCCCACCCCTTGAGGTCGAGCGTCTGCAGCGCCGTCGCGTCGAACCGGGGGTCGGAGCCCAGCATCTCCAGCCCGGCGCGCACGCCGAGGATCTGCGGATGCGTCGTGGCCGCGTCGGCGACCGCGCCGCTGCGGGCCACGTTGTCGACGACGATCACCGTGCCCGGGTGCCCCAGCCGGGCCGCCCACTCCTGGTACAGGGTGTTGGACTCCTTGTCGGCGTCGATGAAGATCAGGTCGAAGGGGGCCTCGCCCGCCAGCGTGGGCAGGACGTCGGCGGCGACCCCGATCTCGATCCGCACCCGGTCCGACACGCCGGCGCGCTCGAGGCTGTGCCGCGCGGTGCGGGCGGCAGCGGCGTCCGCGTCGATCGTGACGACGAGCCCGTCCGATGGCAGCGCCCGGGCGAGCCAGATCGTCGAGTAGCCGCCGAGCGTGCCGATCTCGAGGACGCGGCGGGCACCGGCGATCCGCGCCAGCAGATGCAGGAGCTTGCCGCCCAACGGGGCGACCTCGATGGATGCCAGGCCCGCGGCATCCTGGTCGGCGACCGCCTGCTCGAGGTCCGGATCGTGGCCGACAAGCGTGTCCGTGAGATAGGCGTCGACGGCGAGCCAGCTCGCGCGGGTCGGTGTCGGCTCTGACATGGGCCCAGCCAAACCCGGGCGACACGAGGGCGTCAAGCCCCCGGCGTCTCGCCGCGCGGGGTGCGAAGGCTCCCGAACGGTCAGGGGGCGAGGGCGCGCAGCACGGCGGGCAGGAGGGCATCGGCGGTGCGGCGGTAGCCCAGCGCGCTCGGGTGGAACCGGTCGAGCGCGAACATCTCGGCGGGCGACTCGAGGAACATGGGCCCGACCAGCCGGCCGAGCGGCACGACCTCCGCGCCGGCGGAACGCGCGGCCTGCGCCTGGGCGGCGGCCAGCTGGCGGGACAGGCGGGACACGAGGGC